>JBJHAU010000035.1:0-12810 GCA_050480665.1 Alphaproteobacteria bacterium
CAGGAAGGGCATGGGAAAACGGTTCCGGGCCGTCAGGGGTGTGGCGACGAAGCCGGGATTGATCAGCCGCAGGCGAATCCCCTCGGCGCGAAGCCCCGGGGCCAGGCTTTCCCAGAGTGCGATCAGGGCGGCCTTGCTCGAACAATAGGCCGCCGCGTTCGGAAGCCCCCTGTATCCCGCGACCGAGGCGATCAGGGCGATCTCGCCGCCGCCCCGGGCCTTCAGCCTCGGGATCAACGCCTCCATCATCTGGACCACGCCCATCAGGTTGGTCTCGTACGTCCTGCGGAACAGGGTGGAATCGATCTCGGTTCCCGGCTCCGGGGTGTAGATTCCTGCCGCCAGGATCACCAGATCGGGCGGCAGCGGCCCGGATTCCACCGTCAGGACCGCATCGAGGCAGGAGGCGCGGTCGGTCACGTCGAGCGGCAGGGCATGGATCGGCCCTTCGGCCATGGGGTGCCGGGAACCGAAGGTCGGGGAAGGCGCGGTCCGGGCCTCTGTGCAGAGTTCGGCGAGCGCCTCGGCCCGTCTTGCGCTGGCGGTGATGTGAACAGCTTCGCGGGCAAGCCTGAGGGCCAGGGCACGGCCAATCCCGGAACTTGCGCCGACGATCCAGACATGAGACCAGCGCCGGGCCCAGGCGGGACGGGCGGCGCGGGGGGCCATGGCCTGCCCTAGAAACGGATGAAGGGGTTGATCAGCCGCCCCACCAGCCCGGTGAAGCGCATCGGCGCATCCAGAACAGCCAGGCAGATGCAGAGATCATCCTCCGTCGCCACGGGATTGTGGTTCAGGGTATGGTCGGCGATCATCACATCACCGCGCCGGTATTCGGTGCTGTTGTCGCGAATGCCCCCGTTGAGAACCAGCGTGTATTCGTTCCCGTCATGGGTATGCGGCTGAATCCGGGTGCCAGGCTGGATCCGCAGAAGCGCAGTCCTGAAACGCGGATTGGCAGTGGGAAGCTGCGCTTCCTCGATCTTGCCGGTCACCCGCCGCCAGTGGAGAGACTCGAGAGGCATCCCGACAAAACGGCGCAGGGGGCCGGGAAGGATGGCACGGGTTCCGGCATCAACGATGGGCGCGGGGGAGGACAAGGCCTTGTCGGCGTCCTCTCCGCCGTCCTCCGCGTCGATTGCTCCCAGAACCCGGTCGAGAAGATCGGGCGCCAGCGGCGCACGATCGCCGGTTTCGAGAAGCGTGCCGCCAAGGCTTTCCAGCTGGCGCACTTCCTCGCGGCAGAGCTCGCAGAAGGCCAGATGGGAAGCCACCAGAAGTGCCGGGCCTTCGGCCAGGCTTCCGCTGGCGTAATCGAGCAGCATGTCGTGATCGGGATGATGGGCAATCATGAGGCATACTCCGACATGCCTGCCCTCAGCTTGCCGAGAGCCAGGCGGATGCGGGATTTGACGGTGCCAAGGGGCAGATCCAGTTCTTCGGCAATGGCCTGATGGGTCTTGTCCTGATAGAAGGCCATGCGAATCACCACGGCCTGATCCGGGGCCAGGGATTCGATCCGGGCGCCAAGCTCGTCGCCGAGCTGCCCGTCGGCGATGGCCTCATCGGCCTCGGGCCGGACACAGGAGTCCATTCCGAGATCCTCGGCGGTCAGTTCGGGTCGGCTTTCACGGCGAAACATGTCGATATGCTTGTTCCGGGCGATGGTGAAGATCCATGTGGCGGCCGAGGCCTTGCGCTGATCGAACTGGCCGGCCCGGCGCCAGACCTGGATCATGGCTTCCTGGGTGATCTCGTCGGCCTGGGAGGGGCTGGCGCCGCGGCTCAGGCAGAAGGCCTTGACCCTCGGGCCGAAATGGCGAAACAGCTCGGCAAAGGCCGCGCGATCGGCTTTTGCGGCAACGGCTTCGATGAGCGAGGCCATGCGTGCTCTTTCCGAGGCTTTGCTGTCGATCGCCGTCATCCGCCGGTCCGGGCCGGGCGGGCGCTGGATTGCGCCGGCCGCCTGAGGGGAGAGAGTATGCAACATGGTTTCCGGCCTCAAGGTGATTTCGAACCTTTTACGTCCGTATCGGGACCATGGATCACCGGAGGATGAAAAAACGGGGCCCCGTCGAGTGACGGGGCCCCGCACGGTCAGGCTTCCTCTGGGGGGCTATCGAGGAAGGATGACCGTGTCGATCACATGGATCACGCCGTTGCTGGCAGCGATATCCGCCTGGACGACATTGGCGCCATCAACCGTGACACCCCCGGCGGTGGCATCGACGGTCACCGACTGGCCCTGAACGGTGGCCGCCTCGACCCGCTTGCCGGCCAGATCGCCGGACATCACCCTGGCGGGAAGAACGTGGTAGGTCAGGATGGCGACCAGCTGATCCTTGTTTTCCGGCTTCAGAAGGTTGGCAACGGTGCCTTCGGGAAGCTTGGCAAAGGCATCGTTGGTCGGCGCGAACACCGTGAAGGGGCCGGGGCCTTTCAGCACATCGACCAGACCGGCGGCCTGAACAGCCGCCACCAGGGTGGCGAAGCTTTCGTTGCCAGCAGCGATATCGACGATATCCTGCGGTGCGGCACGATGACTGGAGGCCTCTGTGGCCTGCGGCAGGACAAGAAGGCCAAGGGCAAAAGGAATGGCAAGAGCAAGGGCCGCGATGCGGGGAAGGATGCGTGTCTTCGGTGTCATGGAAGGGAACCTTTCTGAATGCCCTTATCTGGGGGATCGGGCGAAGATGGAAAGCGTGGGCGACGGATTCGGAAAGACCGGTGTGACGATGATCGAAACTGTCGATAGGGTGATCGCCTTGTTTGGCACCGGTCTTTCGAAGGCTCTTACGCGGCCATGCGGGCAGCGGATCAGTCGGCCTGCGGCGGGCACGCATTTTTCCGCGAAGGGCGCGCGGCCGGCGGCGGTGGCGGATGGCGTTGCCCCGTCCGGACCATCGCTGCACCTTGTATGCAGGCTTCCCGGCCGCTCCCTTGCGGTCGGGGCCATGGCTTTTTTCCTGTGTAGCGGCCTGTCCCTGCCTTTGCCGGGGATTGGCCCGGGCCCGGCGCATGCCTTCCATGACACGCTCGTATCCGATCCGGCTGTTCTCGTCGTAGGCCATGTCACGCCCCGCGCTCGACGCCACCAGCCCCGTCTTCAGGGCATGGCCGACTGGCTTGTATCCCGCCTGGCGGATCAGGAAGCCGATCTTGGAATCGAAAGAGGGGTGGGGCTCACGGTGCCCAGCCTGTCGGCCATGGTGCCCCTGCTGAGAGCCGGCGTGGTGGATGTGGTGTCTGAAACGGTGATGGCCGCCCTTTATCTGGAGGAGGAGGCGGGTGCGGAAATCCTGCTTCATGAACTGCGGCGCGGAAGAGCGATCTATGAAGGGGTCATCATCGCCGGGGTGAACCGCGAGATTCACAACCTTGTCGATCTTGCAGGACGAAGCGTTGCCTTCGAGCATGCGAATTCCACAACGGGATTTCTTCTGCCCATGGCCCTGCTGCGCCAGCAGGGCCTGTCGGCGGTTCGTCTGCAAACTCCGGATGATCGCCCGCCACCCGATCGCGTCGGCTTTGTCTTTGCCGGCAGCGAATCCAACATTGCCCTGTGGGTTTCGCGCGGGCTGGTCGATGCCGGCGCCTATGCCGATGACAACTGGTACGATCCCGGCGACACCCCCGCCGTTATCCGGGAAAACCTGGAGATCGTGCATCGTTCCGGGCCCGTTCTTCGCTCGGCCCTTCTCGTCCGGGGAGACATGCCGGCGGGGTTGCGCGAAGCGCTCCGCCGCGTCCTGCTGGAGATCGGCACCGCAGACGATGCCCGGGCCGTCCGGGCCGATTACTGGGGCATTGCCGGCTACCGTGCCCTGGAAGGCGAAAGCGCTGAAAGGCTGGCGGAGGCGGCGCGTCTGTATCCCCTGATCCGCGATCTGATGAAGGAAGGACCTTCGCCGTGAAGATCGGGCTTCGGGCACGCTATGCCGGGCTTATCGTCGGCCTTCTCTCGGGTCTTCTGCTGCTGATGGCGGTGGCGCACCTGAACGAGTTCCGCGGCATGATCGGGCGTGCTTCGCAGGCGACGGGCGAAGCGGTGCGGGGATCGCTCTATGTGCAGGCGCTGGAGAACGGCAAGGCCACCGTGGGCCTTCTTGCCGCCGTGCTGATCGATCCCTTGCACAATCTCGACGCCGATCTTGTCGCGGAACTGATCCATGCTTCTGCGGTACGGCCCGATATCCGTTACATCCTTGTGGTCGATTCCACTGATTTCGAGCTGGCGCGGCATGTTCATGATGGCCTTGATGATGAAGTCTTTCTTACCCCGACCGCAGACGAGATGGCGGCGCTCGGGCGGGGGGAAATCCTGACCCGACAGGCGGATGGCCTGCTTCATGTCACGGCGCCGGTCCTTTTCGGGTCCGCGCTGATCGGCTGTGTCAAGGTCGGGCTTTCCCTTTCCGCCATGGAGCGCGAAGCCCTGCACATTCAGGATCGGATCTCGAGACTCGCCGAAGCCAGCGAAGCCCGTTTCCTGTTCATCTATCTTGCCATCGCCAGCGTGCTTCTGCTGATCGGATTGCTGGCGGCGCTGGTGATGGCGCACAGCCTGGTGCGGCCGATCACCTCCCTCGCCCGCTATGTGCGGCGGGTTGGCACGGGCAGCTACGGGGCACCTCCTCCGGCGGTCTCGCGCGCCGACGAGCTGGGGGATCTGGCCCGCGCCCTGCAAACGATGGCGGCCAATCTTGAGCAGGTTGCCAGGGTCTCGCGGCTGGCCACTCTGGGAGAGATGGCCGTCGGCATGGCCCATGAGCTCAGTCAGCCCCTGAACACCATCCGCATGGCGGCGGAGAATGCCCAGCTTTCCCGCCAGTCCGAAGCCCCGGATCGGGATTTCGAGCTCGCCAAACTCGGCCTGATCGCCGAACAGGCCGCCCGCATGGGCGAACTGATCCAGCGGATGTGTGTCGTCGGCCGGTCCGAAGGGGGGTTGGAAGCGATCGATCCCCGGGAATCGGTATGCGATGCGGTGACCCTGCTCGGCGATCGCTATGCCGATGAGGGAATCGCCCTGACCCTCGACATGCCGCCTGACACCGTTCCCATGGCGGTGCGCGGCCAGCGCAACGAACTTGCCCAGGTGCTGATCAATCTTCTGTCCAATGCCCGCGATGCCATTCTGTCCGGTGCGGATCCCGAAGATGTCCAGCGAGGCGGGGCGGCAGCCGGCCGGATCGATGTGGCGGTATCGGAATCGGATGGACACATCCGTCTTCAGGTCAAGGACAATGGCGGCGGGATCGATCCGGATCTGATGGGCAGGATCTTCGATCCCTTCTTCACCACCAAGGGGACCACCCGGGGAACCGGGCTCGGCCTTTCCATCAGCTTCGGAATCATCAGCGCCATGGGCGGACGGATCGCGGTGGAAAACTTCGGCGGCGGGTGCGTGTTCACCGTTACCCTTCCGGTGGCCGATCCCGTCAAGGGGTGAAGCCCTTCGAAGGCGTTGCAAAACCTGTGATGCTCTGCCACTGTGTGGCGGCACGGTCGCGCCCCCGAAACGCCTGATGGTGAACGCCTGATGGGGAACGTCCGGGCCGGTTCGTCCGGTTTCAGTTCGTCCGGTTTCAGTTCTGGTAGTCTCTGCCCGGTGGCGGCCATGCGCCTTTCAAGCCGGATGGTTCCCTTGTCTCGCTTTTCAGCTCGCTTTTCAGGACGTCAGAAAGGTTTTCGAACATGCTGGCATCGCGCAAGGGGGCAGAATTTCCGGGCCTCAAGGCCACCGTGCTGGTGGTGGATGATGATCCGCTCCAGCGTGGGGAAATCGCCGATTTCCTGCGTCGTCGGGGGGTTGAGGTGATCTGCGCGGACAACGGTTTTGCCGCCTATCACGAGATCCGCAACATGCATCCCGCCGTGGTCGTGATGGACATGAAGATGCCGGGTCTTGACGGGATTCACATCTCGCGTCTGGTCTCCAGGCTGGATCGCAGGCCCAAGGTGATCCTGATGTCGGGTTACCCGGAGTATGTCTACAAGGCGCACCAGGCCGAAACCGATATCTTCGCCGTGATCGAGAAACCGGTGCCGCTGGCGGCCCTGTCGCGATTCATCGATCAGGCCCTGAAGGATCTCTCCTGAAGGAGATCCGGGCCCGCTTCACCGGAAGCCCCGCTTTCCCTCTCAATCCCGTGTCCCCGGCATTTCCGGTGCTGCCGGGAATCCGGTCCTGCCGGGAAAAGGGCACGGGAAAAGGGCAAGCGCGCGGTTTCGGCTAGCGATCGTAACGAACCAGCGACCGGATCGGGACATCGAGCCGACCGCGGCCCGAGAGAAAGGCAAGCTCGACGATGCAGCCGGCCCCGGTCACCTCTGCCCCGCAACGGCGCAGAAGATCGACGGAGGCGGCCAGGGTGCCGCCGGTGGCCAGAAGGTCATCCAGGATTACTACCCGGTCCCCCTTGGCGACAGCATCCTTCTGGATCTCGATCGTGTCGCTGCCATATTCGAGCTGATATTCCAGCGGAACGGTCTCGCCCGGCAATTTTCCCTTCTTGCGGATCATCATCCAGCCCAGCCCCAGATGGCGGGCAACCGGGGCGGCGATGATGAAGCCGCGGGATTCGATTCCGGCAAGACGGGTGGGGGCCAGGGGGGCGATCGCCTCGGCCATCCGCTCGATGGTCGTGGCCCAGGCTTCGGGATGCGCGAGCAGGGTCGCGATGTCGTAGTAAAGGATTCCCGGCTTGGGAAAATCCGGAATCTGCCTGATGTGATCGCTCAGTTCCATGATGTCTCCAGATCTCTTCAGACCTCTTCAGATCTCACTTCAGGGCGCTTCACGTCTCCTCGGCCCCGGGCAAGGCCCCGGGGCGAAGGATGCGGGCCTTCGCGCCTGTCGGGTTCGCGGCACGCCCCTTGCGGGGCAGGGCATTATCGCATTCCCGCATGCCGTGAACCAGTCGATCATGGAGAGAGGAGCAAGAGCAATCGTTCGAAACTGTTCCCATGGCCGAAACATTGCTGTTAAGCTTCAAGGAGGTTTCTGATGAACCCGCTCCACGTCGGGATCAGTTCACGGGGGATAAAGGATGCGGCATGCAGAATACAGCCCCCGCAGAATACAGGTCCCGCACAATACAGGCCCCGTAGAGGCCCCGGGCAGAATGCAGAATCCGTCATGCGGGAAGACAGGAGAGCAGGGGAGAGAGAACGCAAGAGCCTGGACACAGGCGCCGTCGATCGGGGCGATAGAGGGGTCCGTGTCTCTTGAGGATCATTTGACTCCGTTACACCTACACCGGTTTTCATAGGAGGGCTGTTTCATGTTTCGCACTGTGATCTTTGCCATAACCGCCGCCATTGTCGTTGCGGTCGGCGCGTGGTTCTTGTACGGGGACAGGGTGGATGACAGGGCGGATCGTGGCGGTCCGACCTTCGTGTCCATCGGCACGGGTGCTGTGACCGGGGTGTACTACCCTGTCGGCGGCGCTATCTGCCGTCTTGTCAATCAGGATCGTGCGACCCACGGCATCCGCTGCGGCGTGGAAAGCACCGGCGGATCCATCTTCAACATCAACGCCATTCGCGCCGGTGATCTCGATCTCGGGATCGTGCAGTCGGACTGGCAGTATCATGCCTATCGCGGTTCGTCGCGGTTCGCCGAAGCCGGTGCCTTCGACGGATTGAGGGCGCTGTTCTCGGTGCATCCGGAAGCCTTCACCGTGGTGGCCCGCAGGGATTCCGGCATCCGTGAGCTCGAGGATCTGAGGGGCAAAAGGGTCAATATCGGCAATCCCGGCTCCGGCCAGCGGGCCACCATGGAGGTGGTGATGCGGGCACTCGGCTGGACCACGGCCGATTTTGCCCTGGCGTCGGAACTGCGTCCGGCAGAGCAGTCCCAGGCGCTTTGCGACAACAATGTGGATGCCATCATCTATGTGGTCGGCCATCCGAACGGCTCGATCCAGGAGGCGACCACCTCCTGCGAGACCCGTCTGGTTCGTATTGCCGGGCCGGCGATCGACCAGCTGGTGGCCGAGGCACCCTATTACGCGATTGCCACCATTCCCGGCGGCATGTATCCCGGCAACCCGGATCCGGTCCAGACCTTCGGCGTGAAGGCAACCTTCGTGGCCTCGACGGCGCTCAGCGCCGATGCCGCCTATCATATCGTGCGGGCGGTGTTCGAGAACTTCCAGGAGTTCCGGGATCTGCATCCGGCCTTCACCCATCTCGACCCGGCAACCCTGGTGCGGGACGGGAATTCGGCTCCGCTGCATGAAGGCGCTATCCGCTACTTCACGGAAAAGGGGATGATGTAGCCTCGCGCCTTCCGGCTCAAGGCGAACGGGCCCATGGCCCAGACGGTTGATCTCGATGAGCTGGCCCGCGCCGCCGACAGCGGGGCGCGGGCCCCTCATGGCTTTCAGGCCCGTCTGCTGTTTGCCGTTGCGCTGTGCTGGTCGCTGTTTCAGCTCTGGTATGCCTCGCCGCTGCCCTTCATGCTCGGGGTTGTCCAGCTGAACTTTGCCGAGGCGCGGGCGGTGCATCTTGCCTTCGCGCTGTTCCTTGCCTTCGCCACCTTTCCCGCCAGTCGCCAGGCCCCGCGTGACAGGGTTCCGTGGGGCGACTGGCTGCTGGCCTCGGTGGCCGCTTCTGCAGCGGCGTATCTGCTGGTGTTCCAGGCGGCGCTCAGCGAGCGGCCCGGGGCGGCGATCCCGATGGATGTCGCCGTGGCTGCCGTTGGCCTTGTGCTGCTGCTTGCGGCCGCAAGGCGGGCGCTTGGCCTGCCTCTGGTGATCGTCGCCGGGGTTTTTCTCGTCTATGCCCTGCTCGGCCCATGGATGCCCGACGTGATTTCCCATCGGGGCGCCTCGCCGGCGAAGCTGGTCTCGCATCAATGGCTGACAAGCGAAGGCGTGTTCGGCATTGCGCTCGGGGTCTCCACCAGTTTCGTGTTCCTCTTCGTGCTGTTCGGCGCCCTTCTGGAAAGGGCGGGTGCCGGATCCTGGTTCATTCGCGTGTCCTACGCCGCGCTTGGTCATCTGCGCGGGGGGCCGGCGAAGGCGGCGGTGGTCTCCTCAGGACTGACCGGGATGATCTCGGGGTCGTCCATCGCCAATGTCGTCACCACCGGAACCTTCACCATCCCTCTGATGAAGCGGGTCGGATTTTCCGCTCCCAAGGCCGGGGCGATCGAGGTGGCCGCTTCGGTCAATGGGCAGATCATGCCGCCGGTCATGGGGGCGGCGGCCTTCCTGATGGTCGAATATGTGGGGATCCCCTATATCGAGGTGATCCGCCACGCCTTTCTTCCGGCGGCCATTTCCTATGCCGCGCTTCTCTATATCGTTCACCTCGAGGCCTGCAAGGCCAGGATGGAAGGTCTTCCGCGACCGCCCGGCGCCTCGTCCCGCGACCGGCTGATCGCCTATGGATTGCTGATTTCGGGGCTGGTCGCGCTGGCCGGGGCGCTGAGCCATGGCCTTGGCTGGGTCCGCGAGATGCTCGGCCCGGGTCTGCTCTGGCTGGGTCTTGGCCTCATGGCGGTGGCCTACCTTGCCTGCCTTCGGCTGGCGGCCCGCCATCCCCAGCCCGAGGAAGACGATTTCGGGACAAGCCTGCCCCCTCTGGGCGCCACGGTGAAGGGTGGTCTGCACTACCTCATTCCCGTGGTCGTGCTGATCTGGTGCCTGATGATCGAGCGGCTGTCTCCGGCCTTGAGCGCCTTCTGGGCCACGGTGACGCTGATCATCATCCTGCTGACCCAGCGGCCGCTTCTGGCGCTCCTTGCGCCCGGTTCAGGCACAGAGGAACGGCTTGTGACCCTGTTTCGGGATGGGGTGGTCGATCTCGCCCAGGCGATGGTGAAAGGTGCGAGGAACATGGTGGGCATCGCCATTGCGACCGCCGCCGCCGGGATTGTCGTCGGCACCGTCACCATGACCGGGCTCGGGCTGGTGATGACCGATTTCGTCGAGTTCGTCTCCGGCGGCAATCTCATCATCATGCTGCTGTTCACGGCGCTGATCTGCCTTGTGCTTGGCATGGGCCTGCCCACCACCGCGAATTACATCGTCGTGGCCACGCTGATGGCGCCGGTGGTTGTCTCCCTGGCCGCGCAGGGCGGGCTTCTGGTGCCGCTGATCGCGGTTCATCTGTTCGTCTTCTATTTCGGGCTGATGGCCGATGTCACCCCGCCGGTCGGGCTGGCGACCTTTGCCGCTTCCGCAGTTTCCGGAGGCGATCCCATCCGCACCGGGGTTCAGGCCTTCTTTTACAGTGCCAGAACCATCGTTCTTCCCTTCATCTTCATCTTCAACACCCAGCTTCTTCTGATCGGCGTCGATGGCCTCTTTCACCTTGTGCTCATCATCGCCTCGGCGCTGATCGCCATGCTGGTCTTTGCCGCGGCGACCATGGGCTGGTTTCTCACCCGCAGCCGTCTCTGGGAATCGGCGGCCCTGCTTCTGGTGGCCTTTACCCTGTTCCGTCCCGATTTCTTCTGGCAGCATGTCTTTCCCCCTTTCGAGACCCGCCCCGGTGCCGAAGTGGTGGCCATTGCCGAAGCCCTGCCCGAGAACGGGTTCCTGAGGATCGAGGCACGCGGATTCGACATCACCGGGGCGGCGCAGAGCCGGGCGGTGGTGCTGCGGATGGGGGCGGGCGACACGACGGCCGAAAGGCTCGCCCGCGCCGGTCTGGTGCTCGGCCCGGAGCGCAACGGAGGAACGCCGATCCAGTCGGTCGGCTTCAACAGCGCGGCGGACCGGGTGGGGCTGCGGCCTGGATGGATCATCGAAACGGTGGCGGTCGATGCCGATCGTCCCGCCAAGGAGTGGATGATGGTGCCGGCCCTTGTTCTGCTCGGGGGCATTGCCGGTCTGCAACGGCGCCGTGCGAGACGGGCCGCTCCCGCCGCCTGAGGGGAGAAGGGATGATGTACAAGACGATACTGGTGCCGATCGATCTCGATCAGGAAAGCTCATGGCGGCAGGCCTTTCCGGTGGCCCGCGCCATGATCGGGGCCTTTGGAGGGCACCTGCATGTGCTGACGGTTCTGCCGGTTCTGCAAACGGGCCTGGTCGGAAGTTATTTTCCACCGGATTTCGAGGACAAGGCACGGGCCGCCGCAGAGCAGCGGCTGGAAGAGATTGTCGCCGCTGAACTTGCGAACCTGCCCGGGAAGGGCGGTATCGGCTGCCACGTGGCGCTCGGCAGCATCGATCGGGAAATCCTGGATGCGGCCCGCAATGTTTCAGCCGACCTGATCGTCATGGCCTCGCACCGCCCGGAGCTGAAGGATTATCTGATCGGCCCGAATGCGGCGCGGGTGGTGCGCCATGCGCCCATATCGGTGCTGGTGGTGCGGGGCTGATCGCCCGCCACAGAAAAGGGGAAGTGAGGGGGCGGCAAAGAGCAAGGAGGATGTCGCGGCGCACCCCATGAAGGGCCCGCCGCGACAGGGGGCCTTGGGCTCAGCGAACCCGCAGTTCTTCCGGAAGGAAGAACATGTGATCCTGCGTGTCGCCCACGGCGGCATGGCATTCCACGCACATCTGCATCATGTTCGATCCGGCGCCGCCCGTGGTCCCGGCGATGCTGCCGTTGCCCATGACCATGGTGTAGCGCCAGTCGCCGGAAGCGGTATTGAATCCGCTCTGCATCTTTTCCATCAGGAACAGCGGGCCGACCCCGACAACCCCTGTCGGAGAAACGGTGAAGCTGTCCTTGGCGAGGATCGTGCCGCGCGGCATGATTCCGGAATTCTCGAATCCGGCATAGGCTCGTCCGACCGCATTGGCATAGTTGTGCACATAGCGGTTTCCATGGGTCGAGGACTGGTAAGGCACCCGACTGTAGGCACGCCAGGTGCTGTAGTCTGCGGCGGCCGAGAGCCCGGACCGGGCATAGGCTGCCTTCATGTAGGGCAGGGCACAGTCATAGGCGGCGATGGCTTCGGCCTCGGTGAGTTCGGGAATGTCACCCGCCCCGCATGGCCCGCAGGGAGCGCAGGGGCCGCACGGATTCGCGGCCGCGCAAGGGTTCGCCGCTGCGCAAGGATTGGGGGCACAGGGGTTCTTCGCTGCACAGGGGTTGGGGGCACAGGGGTTCTTCGCTGCACAGGGGTTGGGGGCGCAATAATTGCCGGAATAGGCACCGGGGAACCGGTCGCTGCCACCGCCCGCCGCTGCGCAAGGATTGGGGGCACAGGGGTTCTTAGCTGCGCAGGGGTTTGCTGCACAAGGATTGGCACGGGCCAGTCGCGGGACCACGCAGCTGGTGGCCGTGGCCGCCGCCGCACAGGGGCCACAGGGGCCACAAGGCCCACAGGGAGCACAGGGATTGGCCGCTGCACATGGGTTGGCTGCGGCGCAAGGGTTCGGGGCGCAGGGGTTGGCGCGCCGGGTTCTGGGGGCGCAGGGGTTGCAGGCCAGCTGGCGCGAGGCCAGCCGCTGGGGAGCCGGCGCGGCGAGGGGCAGGGGGCGTTGCGACAAGCCCTGTGGCGCGATCTGTGTCGCGATGGTCGAGGCCGGTGCCGCCGAACTTCCGGCGGCCTTGGCACTGCCGATGGCCGCGCCGCCATACCCGATCGCAAGACCGATTCCGGCGGCAAAGGCCGCGGGAAGAACGGTCGAGGAGAGCAATCGTGCTCTGTGGCGCTCTACATGGTTATGTCTCATGGCGGTGTCCTTTCTCTCTTCTCTTGAAGGTCATTTGCCTGGAAGGGCATTGCGATCCTGGCCTGGAAGATCCGCGCCGGGGCCGTGTCTGAAGGTCTGTGGATGGTCTGCTGTCAGACACGTCCCGACCCTAGGGTTCGAGTGCGATCCCTGAAACACACGC
>JBJHAU010000036.1:0-12763 GCA_050480665.1 Alphaproteobacteria bacterium
ATCAAGGCAGAGCGCCTGTTCCGGATCGCCATGTCCACCCGCCGCGTCATACAGCCGGGTGGAGGACAGGTAGGTGAGGGAATGGAACGCGGCATCCCGCACAAGCCTGGCAAACAGGCCGACATGCGCCTCGACGGTATCGAAGGGACGTTGTGCGAAATCCTGCGTCAGGCCGATGCAATACACGGCGTGGCCGAGCGGCCCAAGATCGCGTCCGTCGTGATCGCGGCCGAAACGGCGGAACGGAAAGCCCTTCCGCGCCAGATGGGCGCACAGCGCGCGCCCGATGTCGCCATCGGCGCCAAGAACCGAAAACAGCGGTTTTTCGCTGGTCATTGTGTGCAGCCTTCGAGGTGGGAAAAAGCCGGGCTGACAGAACAAGGCCCCGCTTCGAGACGGTCACGGCCCGGCGGCGATGAGGGCAGGGGCGCCCGCCACGCGGCAAGGCCGGGCAGGGCGCGATCACGTTCGGAAAGGATGGGCGCATCCGGCAGGGGCCAGGCAATCGCCACTTCGGGATCATCCCAGCGCAGGCCCCGGGCATGGGCCGCGCTGAAGGGAACGTTCATCTGGTAGTAGATCTCGGTCCTGTCCTCAAGGCACTGGAAGCCATGCGCCACCCCTTCGGGAAGATAGACGGCGAGCCTGTTACTCGCACTCAGGATCACGGCCTCCCACTGCCCGAAGGTCTGGGAACGGGGGCGCAGATCACAGAGCACATCGAAGGCGCGTCCACGCGTGCAGCGCACCAGCTTGGCTTCCCCATGAGGGGCAATCTGGACATGCATGCCACGCAAGGTGCCTTTTCTCCGGTTGAAGGATGTCGAACACTGGGCAAGGCACGGATCGAGCCCCGCCTGTCGAAAGGTTTCGGCGCACCAGGTGCGGGCAAACAGCCCGCGTTCGTCGCGCACCGGCTCGGGCTCGATCCGGAAGGTTCCGGGAATCCTCAGGGGAACAAGGCGCATGGGTCGCTCCTCCGGTCTCAATCGACGATCCGGATCTTCGGCATCGGAATCACGAAACGTCCGCCCCATTCCCGGATTCCCCCCATCTGGGCGATGATCTCCTGTTCCAGATTCCAGGGCAGGATCAGCAGATAATCGGGGCGGGTCTCGAAGATGGCTTCGGGGGCAAGAATCGGCAGTCGGGAACCCGGAAGGGTGCGCCCCTGCTTGTGCGGGCTGATATCCACCGTGTAGTCGAGGAAATCGGTTCCGATTCCGCAGTAATTGAGCAGGGTGTTGCCCTTCGCCGGCGCGCCATAGCCGACGATGCTTTTTCCCGCATCCTTCGTTTCGATCAGGAATCTCAGAAGGTCGCGCTTGATCTGTTGCGCCCGGATGCTGAACCCTTGATAGGTTTCGATCCTGTCGAGCCCGGCCGCCTTCTCCCGCGCGCGCATCGCGGCCACCCTGGGGCCCGGCCTGGCGGCGCCGTGGTGGCGCGCATGGATGCGCAGGGAGCCGCCATGGGTCGGCAGGGTTTCCACATCTTTCAGAACCAGACCATGATGGTCGAAGATCTTTTCCACTGTCGTGAACGACAGGTAGGAATAGTGCTCGTGATAGATGGTGTCGAACTGATCGAGCGTGATCATGTTCAGAAGATGAGGAAACTCCATGGTGATGGTGCCGCTCTCCTTCAGAACGATCTTGAGACCGGCGACGAAGTCGTTGATGTCGGGAACATGGGCCAGAACATTGTTGCCGATCAGCAGGTCGGCCTTCTGCCCTGCTTCGGCCATCTCGCGGGCGAGCTTCGTGCCGAAGAAGCGCACCAGGGTCGGGATGTCGCGCACGATTGCCGCCCGGGCGACATTCGCGGCAGGTTCCACGCCCAGAACGGGCACGCCGTGCTTCAGGAAGTATTTCAGCAGGTAGCCGTCATTGCTTGCGACCTCCACCACAAGGGAACGGGTATCGAGGCCAAGGCGCTTCGTCATGGTCGCGGCATAGGCCTTCATGTGGTCGAGCCAGCTCGTCGAGAAGGAGGAGAAATAGGCATAGTCCGTGAACAGCTGTTCCGGAGTCTGGATTTCTTCCAGTTGCACAAGCTTGCAGGAGTCGCAGACATGGGCATGCAGCGGATAGTGCGGTTCCGCCCGTTTCATGTCGTCCGTGCGAAGATAGTTGTTGGCCGGGGGCATGGCGCCAAGATCGATGAAGCTGTGGCGCAGCGGGGCCGCACAGAAACGGCAGGTCCCGGCCGCCCCGGCTTCAGGCGACGGCGCGACGACGGGTTGGGGCTTGCGTGCGATGTTCGTGGCCATGGTGGTGGTCTCTTTCATGCTGACAGATCTGCTCACGGGTCAGGGCAAGCATGTCCTCGCCCCGGTAGAAGGCTCGATACCATCGGGCGGTCCGGATCACGGCCTGTTCCGCCGTCCAGCGGCATCGCCAGCCGAATCGTTCGCGCGCCCGGGCGCTGGAAAGGGAGAGGAGGCGCGCTTCCCTGGGGCCATCATGCCCCACGACCTCCCAGCCCGCGCTTTCGGGCCAGGCCTCCGCCAGCCTGTCGGCCAGCCAGGCGACGCTCCGCGAATCGCCCTCCTCGGGGCCGAGATTCCAGGCTCCACCCCATGCTTCCGGGGCAGCGGCCAGGCGTTCGGCCAGTTCCATCATTCCCGCGATCGGCTCCAGAACATGCTGCCAGGGGCGAATCGATTGCGGGGCGCGGATTTGCAGAACAGCGCCCGAGGCGAAGGCCCGCGCGGCATCGGGCACCAGCCGGTCGGCGGCCCAGTCTCCGCCCCCGATGACATTTCCGGCACGGATCGTGGCCAGTCCCGGCCCCTGTTTCGATGCGGAAAAATAGGCCCGCCGAAAGGCTTCGGTGGCCAGTTCGCAGCAGGCCTTGGAAGCTCCGTAGGGTTCCTGCCCTCCAAGCCTGTCACCCTCGCGATAGCCCCAGTCCCATTCCCGGTTTTCGTAGACCTTGTCGGTGGTCACGATCAGGGCGGCGGCAACACTGTCCGTCCGGCGCAGGGCTTCGAGAAGGTTCACCGTGCCCATCACGTTGGTAGCGAAGGTTTGCACCGGATCGGCATGGGCCGTTCGCACGATCGGTTGGGCCGCCAGATGGAAGACGACTTCCGGTTTGAGGGATTCGATCAGGCCGGCAAGGCGTTCCGCGTCGCGGATATCGGCCGTGATCGTCGGAACCCGCTCCCACAGGCGAAGGGATTCGAACAGGCTGGGTTCGGTGGGGGCGGGCAGGGCGTAGCCGGTCACCAGGGCGCCGCTTTCCAGAAGGGTTTCCGAAAGCCAGCTGCCGATGAAGCCTGTATGGCCGGTCACCAGAACGCGCCGGCCTTTCCAGAAGGGAGCCTTCATGCCGTGGCCTTTCTCGGGGCGGGAAGGGGCTCCGTGCGCTCCCAGCTGTTCCATGGCGCCGCACCTTCGGCCCACATGGCGTTCAGGAGCTGCATTTCCCGATAGGTGTCCATGCATTGCCAGAAGCCGTCATGCTGGTAGACAGCCAGTTCGTCGCGGCGGGTCAGCCCTTCGAGGATTCCGGCTTCGAGACTGACATTGTCGTCCGCCGACAGATCGTCGAAGGCCTTGCGTTCGAACACGAAGAACCCGCCATTGATCCAGCCTTCGGTGACCTGGGGCTTTTCCCGGAACGACCGCACAGCCCCGGCCGCGATGCTCATCTCGCCATATCGGGAGGAGGGATGAACCGCGGTGACCGTGGCCAGCCGGTCATGCGCCACATGGTGAGACAGCAGCGCGTCGAGATCGAGATTGCAGACACCGTCGCCATAGGTGGCGAAAAAGCGGTTGCCACGCACATAGCGAAGGGCTCTTGCGATCCGTTGCGCGGTCAGGGTTTCGTCACCGGTTTCCGCCAGAACGACGCGCCAGTCCTCGTCGAATCCGCTGGAAAGTTCCTCGATTGCTCCGGTGCCGAGATTGACGGCGATATCGGAGTTGCGGCGGCGATAGTTCAGGAAATAATCACGGATCACATCGCCACGATAGCCAAGGCACAGGATGAAATTGCGCACACCGAAGCTGTGATAGTGCTTCATGATGTGCCAAAGGATCGGGAAGCCGCCAATCTCGACCATCGGCTTCGGCTTGAATTCGGTTTCTTCCCGAAGGCGGGTGCCCAGGCCGCCGCAAAGGATCAGCGCATCCAGATCGGCGGCGCGATGTCCGGCACGACTCTTGAGAGGTTCAAGCATGGTCTGGCTCCCCTGAGGGGGCCGCTGCCCGGCGGGGCAGCCGGGCCCGGATCACAACCGATGGCGAATCGAATAGGCGGCGTTCGGCAACACCAGCTGACGCGCGATGCTTCTTTCGGTATCCACGAACAGCGGTGCGCGCAGATTGACCGAGACATGCGCGCCGCTGTCATCGCGGCGGACAGTCACGATCAGAAGAACCGCAAGCCTTTCCACCGCAATCTCCAGCGCTTTGGCCGCATCCTGAAGATCTTCGGGGCTGATGGCGCCGCTGTCGGTGTTGAAGGGGGCGACAAGGAAGGCGAGGTTCGGATCGCTCATCGATTGCAGAACCCTGAACTGAGGATGCTGACCGTTCGGCAGCATGGCGAGCCCGAAGGCGCGATGCTCGGAAAAGCCGAGAAGACCACGCGGCGTTTCCAGGATCTGATCCGGTTCTATGGTGATGCTTCCGAAACGGGATTCGATCTGCATCGGCGCGCGCCCGGAAGAGGGGGCGTCGGCAACGCATGGCCCTGTGCGGTCGTTCCGGCCGGGTATCCGGTCGGGAAGGGATGGTTTCAGGATCGTATGGGCAAGCATGGGGAACTCTCCTTTCCGGGGGCGGAACGGTTAACGCAGGAAGTTGGTGAGGGTGAGCGAGGCAAGCCGTGAAATCGTCATGAAGCTGGCTTCAAGGATCGTCTGATCATTGGCCAGCCGGGTGATCGCCTGGGGGATGTCGATGCTCTTGATGTCGGCGATCGCCTCTTTCATGTAGAGCTGAAGATCCTGGTGCGAGCTGTTGGCCCGTTCCAGCGAGAGCTGGCTCGAGGCGATGCGGCTGCGGATGACCGGAAGCTCGTCGATGGCCTGGTTGATGACGGTCAGGGCCTCCTGAAGGCGCAGGGTGTCCGGGCCGTGGGTGTTGTCCAGCGAGGCAACCAGATTCAGCGCACGCATCACCTTCTCGAACCCGCCCTCATCGGCGGTGACCCCCCAGGCGACATCGAAATCATCGGCCACCCGGTTCGACAGTCTGGTGGCATTGCCCTGGAAGTAGCTGGTGTCGGCACTGGACGGATAGACCGGCGGCGGCGCCGAGAAACCCGGGGCCGACAGGTCCACAGGGGCCGTTCCGGTCGCCGTTCCCGAGAACAGGTAGCGGTCGCCAAGCTTGGTGTTCAGGAGCCGCGCGGCCTCGTTCATGAGATCGGTGGCGGTTGCCGCAAGGGGCAGCTCGGTGGCATTGCCAAGGTTGATCGCGTTCACCAGCATGGATTTCACGTCGCTGGCGATGTCGAACATCTTGGAAACGCTCTGTTCCATGCTGCGAAGACGCAGATCGATCGCCCGATTGCTTTCCAGATACTTTCCGGTTCGGGCATGGGTGCTTTCCAGGTTGAGCAACCTGCTGGTCTCGCCGGCGATTCCCTCATAGCGCCGCGCCTTCTGGCCGGACGACAGCTGCATCTGCAGCTCCTGGATCCGGGCCTGGGTCTGGTACATCTGGGCCTGTGTCAGATTATGGTGGGCCAGGCTTGCGATACGTGTCATCTCACGTGGCTCCTCACACCAGATCCGAAAGAATCTTCATGATCTCGGAAAGCGTCGTCAGCATCCGGGCATTGGCGGCATAGGCGTTCTGAAACAGGATCAGGTTGCCGAGCTCCTCGTCGAGATTGACACCGGAAACCGAATCCGACTTGGCCTTGATGTCCTGGAAGATGACCTCACGAAACTGCAGGTCACTCTTGGCTGCGCGCGCCTGGTGGGCATTCTCCGCAGCGATGCTGGCGGCGTAGCTCGAAAGGGACTGGACCGATCCCGGCAGCGCACCGGCGGCCGGGAAGGTGAAGGATTCCTGAAAGGCATTGAACATCCTGTTCGCCGCCGTGTTGTCGCCGATGGTCAGGGCGGCGCTGCCGCTGGGAAGGGGCTCGGGGGCAAGGCTTCCACGGGCCAGAAGGTGCGGGCTTGCGACAATGTCGGAACGGATTGCGAGGCTTCGGGACAGCCCGCCCGTCTCGGTCCCGACCAGAAGGTCGTTCAGCCCGAAGAAATGGGAGAAGCCGAACCCGGTAGAGGCTTCGCGGCTGTCGCCTTCGGAGATGGCAAGGCCATGGCTTGAATCCGTCGCGCTCAGGATCAGCCGGCCACTGGCATCAAGGCTTGCGCTGGCGCCGGCAAGGCCGGGGATTGCCGGGGTGGAGGCGGCATAGGCACCGTTGATGGCATCGCGCAGCTGGGTGATGGTGGGCGGGCCGCCAACCACGGTCTGAAGATCATCCAGGCTGAACTGCATGGGCGGGTGAACTGCCATCCCGGCCTGGTTCACCACGGCGATCCGGACCGTTCCCGTCAGATCGGCGGTGTCGGTCGAGGGGGTGGCGAAGGATCTTGTTCCGGTGAGCGAGTGAGGAGGCGGGAAGGCGGCCGAATCATTGTGGATCGCGTTCAGCCGGTCACGGAGCACCCCGGCGAGGGTATCCATCTGATCGCCCAGACCCGGCAGGATCGTATCGCGCAGATCGACAAGGGCCTTGAGCTTGCCCGAGGTCAGTTCGGTGGTCAGGTCGCTGTCGCCGAGCCGGATTCCCGAAAGCCCACCCGGATAGGTGATCGAGGCGCTCATCGACGAGGCCATGGTGTATTCGAGTGCGGCGCCGGTGGTATCCACCAGGGTGCGCCCATTGGCGGCGAACACCACCGTCTGCCCGTCATCGCGGGTAAAATGGCTGATGTTCATGATCCCGGAAAGCTCGGCCAGGGCCTCATCGCGCCGGTCTTCAAGATCCCCCTTGGGCCGGTTCAGATGGAAGTTGCGGGCGATATCGGTGTTCAGCTCGTTGATGTAGCCGATCAGGGCATTGGCGCGTTTCACCAGCTGGTCGATCTCGCGGTTGGCTTCCATCCGCAGATCCTGCACGCCGCCGGACATGTGGTTGAGCTGGCGGGCGACCGCCAGAAGCTCGTTCACGGCATTCTGCTGGCCGTTGGGCGATTCCGGTTCCACCGCGAGAGTCTGGAAGCTGTTTCCCAGATCGGTCAGCCGCGCCGCGATCGAGGCGCTGGATTCGGGCGGGCCGAACATGTCCTGGGTGTTTCCCAGATAGCGATCGAGGATCATGGCCATGCCGCGCGCCGACATCTGCTCGCGCAGGTCGCGAATCAGGAATTCGCTGACCTCGCGGGTGACAGAGGCCACCCGAACCCCGCCGCCCTGGCCGTCGATCAGCACGGTCTGCAGGGCGGCGATCTTGCGCGTGTAGGATTCGGTGTTGGCGTTGGCGATGTTGTTGGCCGTCACCCCGAGCGCGGTCTGGTTGACCTGCATCCCGCTGAGCGCGGATTTCATGGCGACGGTGATCGGGGCAGTCATGGGGTCTTGTCCTCGTGGTCCTCGTGCGGCGGCTTGTGTGGATCGCCGGGATCAGAGCTGTTCGTTGAGAGCAAGCGAGATGGCCTTGCCATTGCCGGTCGCGCCAGCTTTGGAGAATGCACCGATGGCCGAATATCCCGGGCCGGACTGTTTTTCGGCCAGGCTGCTGACGATGACATTGAGCAGCCGCTCGCTGACGGTCTTGACTGCTCGAAGCGCCCGCTCGTTCTCGACAAGAGCCTCCTGGAAGCGAAGGGTGACGGATCTGAGCTCGGCCTTGATCCCGGGATCGGCGGCGGCCAGAACACCGGGATCGGTCTTGAGACTCTTCATGCAGCGTTCATAGGCGCTCGCCAGCCGGGTCTTTTCTTCCTGCAGGGCACGGATTTCCTGCGGCTGCATGGTGGCGAGGAAGCCGTTCTCCTGCTCCATCAATTCGATCAGACGGGAGGTGATCGCGATCATGGTTTCGATCTGGGATGACTTGGACATGGTTCAGGCAACCTCCTGCGACTTGAGGATTTCCAGGTAGACGGCATCGGCGATTCCGAAGCCTCCGGCCCTGGCGAAGGTCTTTCCGTATTCCTGGGCCAGCAGGGACTTGTAGAGATCCTCCGCCGGACCCCCGCCGAAAAGCCCATCGCTTTCGACCTTGGACAGCATGGTTTCGGCAAACTGGGCGAGAAAGACCGCTTCGAAATCCTCGGCAACCCGGCGTGCCTCATGCGGGGGAACGCGTGTTCCGGGCGCGGGCAGCGTTGCCGTGCCGGACAGGGAAGGCATTGGAAGGGGCAGGGGAAGCGGCGTATCCATCACATCAACTCGATCTCGGCCTGCAAGGCCCCGGCGGCCTTGACGGTCTGAAGAATGCTGATCATGTCGCGGGGGCCGACGCCGAGGGCGTTGAGACCGTTCACCAGTTCCTGAAGGCTCACGCCCTGTTCGAGAACGATCAGCTTGCGATCGGCACTATCGTCGATCTCGATGTCGGACCTGGGAACGGTCACCGTATCGCCTGTGGTGGCGAAGGGTTGGGGCTGCGAAACCTGTGGTGTTTCGGTGATGCGAATCGTCAGATTGCCCTGGGCGATGGCCACCGTGGAAATGCGGACGTTCTCACCCATGACAATGACCCCGGCATGCTCATCGATCACCACCCGTGCCACCTGATCGGGTACCACGCGCAGCTGTTCGATTTCCGTCATCAGTGCCACCATGTCGCTGCGGCGTGCTTCCGGCACATCCAGCGCCACGGTTCCGGGATCAAGGGCCCGTGCCAGCCGACCGCCCAGGTGGCTGTTGATGGCCATGGCCAGCCGGTTCGATGTGGTGAAGTCCGGATTGCGCAGGGAAAGGCGCACGGTTTCAATGGCCGCCAGCTCGAAGCCGATTTCCCGTTCGATGATGGCGCCGTTGGGGATGCGTCCGGCCGTGGGAACGCCACGGGTTACCGTGGCTCCGTCGCCCTGGGCCTTGAAACCGGATACGGCGATATTGCCCTGGGCGACGGCATAGACCTCGCCATCGGCCCCGATCAGGGGGGTGACAAGCAGGGTTCCGCCCAGAAGGCTGTCGGCATCGCCCAGCGCGCTGATCGAGATATCGATCCGGGCGCCCTGTCGGGCAAAGGGCGGCAGCGTCGCGGTGACCATGACAGCGGCGGCATTGTCGGTCTTGAGGCTGCTGGAGCGTACATTGACGCCGAGGCGTTCCAGCATGCTGACCAGGCTTTCCCGGGTGAAGGGGGCGTTGTTCAGGGTGTCGCCCGTCCCGTTCAGGCCGACAACCAGCCCGTATCCGACCAGCATGTTGTCGCGGATGCCCTCGAAATCGGCAATATCCTTCACCCGCGATCCGGCATCAGCGGAACCGGGAAAGCCGATCAGGGCCAGAAGCAGGGCGGTGAGGAGAAACCTGCCACCCTTCCTGAGCCAGGGCCGGCGGGACGAGGGGGCCCCCGATACCGGCTTCGACATGGCTGAACCGGAAGCGGCAGCCAGGAATGGGGCTGTGGCTGCGGCTGTCAGACCCGTGAAGGCAGGCATCGCGGCGGAGATGGCAGGGACGATGAACATGGGATTTTGGCTCGCATGGACTCGAAGGGATCGGGTTCGCCCCATGCCAAGCGAAATTCATGCCATCGGCCATGCCCATGCAACACATTGAAAAACATGAACAATGCCGCCATGTTTTTCCAGCCATGCGGTGGCATGAAGTTTTGCCCCCGGCAAGGACTGCCGACGTTGGGAAGAAATTGCCCGGTTTCTCCCGCGCTCTCTTCCCGCCTTTCTGTCGGCGCTGCCAGGGGCTTTACAGCTTGTTAACCGGCGATGATGCAGGCTGCCCGTTCCGGGACAGGAAGGCCCGTTTTCTGGCTGATGCGGCATTGTTTCCGCGCAGGCCTGTCGAGTGCATCCATCCCGAGAGCAGGCATCGATGAAGATCAGTTCCACCGGTCCCTCGTCCGCCTCATCCCTTCGCCGCGTTGCGCGCCAGGGCGGGGATGGCTCTGGGCCGTTCAATGAATTGCTGAAAGGGTCGGATCGCCCGGATCCTCCTGCTGCGGCGAAGGTGGCGCGGTCAACGCCCGTATCCTCCCTGCTTGCCGTTCAGGAATTCGAGGGCGGCGGGTCACGGCCTGCCATGGCGCGCAAGCGGGCTGCCGATCTGCTCGATCAGCTTGATGCGATCCGCCATGGCCTTCTGGCCGGGGCGCTGTCGCGGCTGGAACTGGAACGGCTCGGCCGCCTTCTCAGAACCCGTCGGGCCGAGGTGGATGATCCCCTCCTGCTCGAGATTCTCGACCAGATCGAGCTGCGCGCCGAGGTCGAGCTCGCGAAATATTCCACTCTCGACTGATCGATCAGGGGTGGGCAACGGGGCAGGGCGCCAAACAGGCCCAAGCCCGGGCCTCTGCGCTTCTGTATGCCCTGCTTGCAGCATGGGCCCGCTTTGACTATCCTCCGCGCCGCGTTCCGGGCACCTTGCGAAGGAATCCAATTCATGACGGTCAAGTCGGTCAAGTCGGTCAAGTCGGTCAAGTCCGAGACATCCCCCAAGTCTGCCAGACCTGTAAAGCTCCCCCGCAATTATCGTCCTCGTGAGAGCGAACCCTTCATGAATCCACGCCAGAAGGCGTATTTCCGTCAGAAGCTTCTGGACTGGAAGGAAAGCCTTCTGAACGAGACTTCGGAGACGCTCCAGCATCTTCAGGAAGGCGGGCTTCAGGAACCCGATATTGCCGACCGCGCCTCTCTGGAAACGGATCGCTCCCTCGAATTGAGAACCCGCGACAGGGCCCGGAAGCTGATCCTCAAGATCGATGCCGCTCTGGAACGGATCAACGACGGCACCTATGGGTACTGCGAGGAGACCGGCGAACCCATCAGCCTTCAGCGGCTGGAAGCCCGGCCCATCGCCACGCTCTCGCTGGAAGCCCAGGAGCGGCACGAGCGTCTGGAGCGTACCCGCAGGGATGATTGATGCTGCAAGGCAGGAGCCGGGGATGTTCCCCGGCCCCTGTTCCGGCGCCTGACAGCCGGCGTTTTCCGGTTTTCCGGGCGTTCGGAATGCGTCTGTCCGGATCAGAACGGATAGATGATGTCGAGAATCTGGGTGCCGTAGCGCGGTTGCTGGACATCGGTGATCTGTCCCCGCCCGCCATAGGCGATCCGTGCCTCGGCCACCTTGTCGTAGGTGATGGTGTTGGTGGAGGCAATGTCCTCCCGGCGCACGATTCCGTTGATCAGCAGTTCGCGAACCTCGTAGTTCACACGAACCTCCTGGCGGCCGGTGATCACAAGATTTCCGTTGGGCAGGATCTGCGTCACGATGGCTGCAACCTTCAGCTCGATCTTTTCGTCCCGATTGATGGACCCGGTGCCCCGGTGAAGGCTGTCGCCTGAAATGTTGATGGGGTTGGCGGGGTTGAACGCCTTGGGCATCAGCCGTTCCGCTGCCCTTTCAAGGCCAAGGGCCGAAGTGATCTGGTCGTTTTCGGTGGTCTTTCGGGTGCGGTCCGAAGTGTTGCTGAGCACCGCCCGATCATTGATGTCGATCACCACGGTCAGGATATCGCCGATGGTGTTGGCCCGTTGATCGCGGAAAAAGGCGCGTGCCCCCGGACGCCAGAGGGAATTGGCCTTCGGTTCCATGGCCTCTGCCGGGGGCATGGGCAGGCTGACGGGGCGGAAGTGGGGGGCTTCCTTGGGATTGGTGATCTGTGACAGGGGCGGAACTTCGCCCACTTGCGACAGCCTTTCGAAGGTGTTGGCGCATCCGGCAAGGCCAAGGATCATCAGCCCTGCAAGGACAGGATGCCAGCAACGGCCACGCAGGCCGAAAAGCCGGGTGACAGACATCAAGGACATCGACAAGGATATCGAAGGGAACATCGGAAGGAACATGCCTATCTCCTTGAGGCGCTCTGAAGGGGGAAGGACAGCGGACTTGCCACCCGGACGGTGCCGGGCGCGGTCACTTCGGCCTCGACGATGGCCTGGCTCTGGGTGTTGCGGATTCTCACGATCTCGCCAAGCCCGCCATGGTCGAGCGCGAGACCGCGTGCGGTCAGCACCATGTTCGTGCTGGTCAGGGTCATGGTGACCTGTTCGCCCTTGGTCACCAGGCGGGGCGGGCGAAGATCGCTCTGCCGCAGGGGCGCATGGGCGGCTATGGCGGCGCGTTGCGGGGTCATGCCAATCATCTGTTCGGGTTCGGTCAGGATATCGCGGGCCAGGCGGTCGGCCCGCAGGCTGATCCAGTCAAGATCCTCGGCCCTGAGAATCTCGCCGCTCTGGATCCTTCGGGATGCCACGGGAACATCGATCATCCGGGCCATGCGTCCGGCAAGGCGGGTGCGTGTTCTCGAATCCGACGGATCGGCGATGATGGCCATGAAGCGCCCGGTCTGTTCCGCGATCTCGAGGCTTTCGACCTCCAGGGCTTCGACCCGGTCGGTGGCCAGAACCATCGTTACGCCCCGTTCCATGGACTCGATCTCCCAGCGCCCTCCGCCCATCGGGGCAGGATGCGAGGCGAGGTGGCGCAGAAGGATCGGCTGCAACCGTTCTCCATCCATCACGAGGCTGGCCCGGCTCAGGATCACCCGCTCTTCCCAGCTCCGCGCCTTCCAGTAAAGGTTGTGGCGCAGGGCGAGCGCATGAAGCTGGTGCACATCGAGCACCAGATCGTTGCCCGCAGCCGGTGCA
>JBJHAU010000037.1:0-12718 GCA_050480665.1 Alphaproteobacteria bacterium
GTGCCCGCCATCTTCACCGAGCGCCTGATCCAGGGCCCAGGCGGCCCCGTTGCGGATCGCACGGGGATCGAGCCCGGCCATGGCCGCAGGCAACAGGCCGACATTGGTCAGGGCGGCGAAACGTCCGCCGATGGCCGGTTCGTGATCGAGGATCGGCCAGCCGCGCGCCCGGGCAAGGCGGCGCAGAGGCGATTCGGCCGCGCCGGGGCGGCAGGGATCGGTGATCACCGTCACCGCCCGGCCCGACGACGATGATCGATGCCCGGCCTCCAGCCGCGGCAAAAGGGCGAAGGTCTGGGCCAGGGTTTCCGCCGTGCCGCCGGATTTCGAGACGATCAGAAGGCCGCAACTTCCCCAGTCGAGGCTGTCAAGGAAGGGTTCCAGCCCTTCCGGATCGATCGAATCGAGGCAATGCACCCGAGGGGCTTTCGGATCACGGGCGAGGCGAACCAGCGTTTCGGCCCCGAGGCTGGAACCGCCGGTGCCAAGCACCAGAACATCGGCGAAGGAATCCCGATAGCGGCGCGCGGTCTCGTCGATGGCCGAAAGATCATCGGTGCGCCGGGGCAGGGCCAGAAGCGGCTGCCCCCCCTCGCGCCGCCGCGCCCGGAAGACCTCGATCTGCGGCCCGAGATCGGCCAGCGCCCGATCGAGCGCAAAGTCGAGCGCCCGGTCTGGCGCTCCGGTGGACGCCCCGCGCGCGGCAGGGGAAACCGCAGGCTCGCCCCCCTGCAGGGAGGCGATGTCCGTGCCATGAATCTCCTGGCGATAGTAGCGCATCCGCATCCCTCCCTTTCCCGCAGGCTTACCCCCTCATCATGACACATTTCAGAAACGGAGACAGGCCTTCCCGGATCGGAACACGTCAGCGGATCGCAGGGGCTTCGGAATCCAGCCCCACGGGATCGCCGACCACGACCACCGTCAGGGCATCGGGATCGAACAGGCGTGCGGCGAGGCTATGGATCGTTTCGAGATCGACCCCCCGGATCAGGGCGTCCCGGCGGGCGAGGTAATCCCGGCCCAGACCTTCGCGCTGCATGGCAAGAAGCAGGCGCGCGATCTGCCCGGTGGAGGTCAGGCGCGTGATGAAGGATCCCGTGAGATAGATCTTCGCATCCTCCAGCTCCTCGGCCGAAAGCGGTTCCTCGCCAAGGCGACGCCATTCCTCGCGAATCAGCGCGAGGGATTCGGCGATCCGGGCATTTTCCGTCGCCACCGCCCCCCTGATGGTCCCGGCGAAATCGAGCGGGGACAGGCTGCTGTGGACCGAATAGGCGAGGCCGCGGCGTTCCCGGACGGATTCGCCCAGTCGCGAGGTCAGCGCCCCGCCCCCCAGCACATGGTTGAGGATGAGCGCCGCATACCACTCCGGATCGCTGCGCCTGGGTCCGCCATGGCCGAACACCGCGACGCTCTGGGGCACCGCCTTGCGGATCACCTCCAGCGAGCCCCGCTCAGGCAGTGTCGCTTCCGCCAGCCGCCAATCCGTGCCGCGGGCCGGAAGATCGGCGAAGGCGGTGTCCAGAAGCTCGGCAAAGGCCGCCTCATCCAGATCGCCGACCGCAGCGACGAGCAACCCGTCGCGGGTCAGTCTCTGACGCACGAAGGCCTGAAGATCTTCGGCATCGAGACCGGCAATGCCCTGAGGCGTGCCGTGGGCCGGACGGCCATAGGGATGGTCTTCGAACATTCTGGCATCCCAGCGCTCCGAGGCAACGGCCTGGGGATTCTGCGCCTGCTGCTCGAGGGCGGCGAGGCTCCGTGCCCGGATCCTTGCCACGGCATCGGGATCGAAGCGCGGATTGGAAAGCGCCTTGCCCAGAAGGCGGGCAGCCTGCTGGCGTTCCCGCACCAGGGTTCGCATCGAACCGAACAGACCATCCCGCCCCGCCTGAAGCTGGAGAGCGATCGATCGGGATTCGAGTTCGGTCTGGAAGGCCTCGGCGGGAAGATCGCCGGCGCCTTCGAGCAGAAGGGCCGCCGCCATCGCCGCCAGCCCTTCCTTCCCTTCCGGATCCAGCGCGCTGCCGCCACGGAAGGCAAAGGAAACGGACACAAGCGGCACCGAGGAATCCTGAAGCAGCCAGCCGGTGAGGCCCGAGGGGCTGGTGACCTCGCGTATCTCCAGGGCGCGGGCCTGTCCGGGGCTGCCCAGAACAAGGAGAAGCGGGCAGAGCGCCAGCATCCGCGTCATTTTTGGCAGGGCGCGGCGCAGGGCGGTGACGGCAGCGAAGGGGGGTGAGGAAGTCATGGGGCGACCCTTGCGCTTGCCGTGGAGGGAACGAGTGTGCCGGTCACCGACTGCTCTGCCACCAGAACCTTGCGGGCCGCCTCGAGCACGGCCTCGGCACTGACCTTGCGGATCCTGTCGGGCCAGGTCTCGACATCCTCGATGCTTTGTCCGGTGGTCAGCGCGAAGGCAAAGGCGTTGGCCCCGCGCGAGAGCGAATCCCTGGCGGTGACGGCACTGTCGAGAAGGCGCTGGCGGGCCCGGGCCAGTTCGTCCTCGCCGGGGCCATCCTTCAGGAACCGGGTGATCTCCTCATCGATCACCGCTTCGAGACGTTCGAGGGATACACCCGGCACGGGACGGGCCGAGATCGCAAAAACGGACGGTCCGAGACGATCCGGGCTGTAGCCTGTTCCGACCGAAAGGGCGAGGGAATCCTCGGTGATCAGGCGCCGGTGCAACCGCCCGCTGGCCCCGCCGCCAAGGATGACATCCAGAACCTGCAGGGCATCGGCGACTTCCGAAGGACCGTTGCCGTAGGACGGCGCCATGAAGTAGCGGCTGAACTGCGGTGCGGCGACCCTTGGATGGGCAAAGTCCAGCCTGCGGGCGGCACGATGCGGCGGCTCTTCCACGCGGGGGCTGCGGCCTGCTTCGGGACGCGCGGGGATGGGGCCGAAATGCTCTTCGGCAAGGGCACGAACCTCACCTGCATCGACATCCCCGGCGACAATCAGGATCGCCGTGTTCGGCGCATAATGACGACGATAGAAGGACTCCACATCCTCAGGGGTCAGGGAATCGATTTCGTGCCGCCAGCCGATGATCGGCACCCGATAGGGGCTGTGCAGGAACAGGGCCGCCATCATGGCCTCGCGGAACTGGGCCGAGGGATGGTTGTCGGTGCGGCTTCGCCGTTCCTCCTGAACCACCGCGAGCTCGGAACGGGCTTCTTCCGGATCCACACGAAGATTGACCATGCGATCCGCCTCAAGCTGCATCATCAGGGGCAGATGCTCACGGGCGATGGTCTGGTGAAAGCCGGTCGTGTCATAGGAAACATAGGCGTTCGTGCGGCCGCCATGGCGCGCCACGATGCGGGAGAATGCATTGGGAGCCACGCTTTCGGTTCCCTTGAACATCATGTGTTCCACATAATGGGCAAGCCCGGACTTGCCGGGGGGATCGTCCGCCGCGCCCACCCGGTAGACCACATGATGATGCACCACGGGCATCCTGCGGTTTTCGATCACCACGATCTTCATCCCGTTATCGAGGGTGAAGCTTTGCGGATGGAACACCCCCGATCCGGCCGTTTCCGGCATCGTGACCTGATCGGAACCGCTTTCGGCGTGGCCAGGCCTGGTCAGGGCCAGAAACATCAGCCCGGCCAGGGCCAGAAGCATCAGACCGGCCAGCATGGCGCGGACCATCAGATTCGGAAACCTGCCGAAGGAGCCATGATTCGGGCCCGAAAGCGGACCGGAAAGGATCGTCGCACGCATCGCTGCACTCCCACACACCGCCCACACACACCGTCCGAACCGGGCCCCTTCCTTCGCACCGCACACGCCTCTTCACGCGGTTCTTCAAGCGGTTCAAGGGACGGCCCCGGTGGAAACGGGGGTGAGAATCGCAGCACTCTGTGGGGAAAATATGGCCGAGACGATCAACCCAAGAAGGCCGACGCCCCAGATGAAGGCCCGGGTCTCAGAAAAGGCCGCCGCTGCGCCGCCGTTCGATGATCGGGGTTTCCCCCTCCACCGGCGAACGGCCGAGGGCCGTGCCTTCCTGAAGGCGCTGGCGTTCGCGGGCGGCATCGACAACCGTGCCCGGCGGCGGCTGGCTCTTCCAGAACAGGATCGAATCGACAAGGCCCCGTTCGGATTCATTGATCCGGCGGGTTTCCCGTTCGATCTGGACCCGGATTTGGGGATCGACCCGTTCCGCGCCGAGGGCGGCAAGGAGCGACGATTCCGCCTCGGTCAACCCTTCCATGCGGCGCGGTCCGGTCGCGTTCCGGCCGGGCCGCGATTCAAGAACCACCTGACGGGCCTCGTCCTGGCGGCGAGCCTCGGTGACGGCCTCGTCGGCCGAGGCCGGCGCCCTCAACCCGAAATCGGTGGGCATGCTGAGCGGGGCGCGGACCGGGACCCGGAACTCGTCGGGCGGGGTGCGGTCCACCCCTGCCGCCTGACGCACCTGGGAACAGCCCCCGAGCAACAGGGCCGCCGCCAGAACCACGAGCAGGGCCCGGAAGGAACGGCGCCCATCCCCGAGGATCGAGGGGAAAATCGGGACAGGCTTCGAGACAGGCGTCAAGACAAGGATCGACATGGTTGGAACTCCCGCCCTCGGGAATCATCCCCAAGGGCTTGCATCGAGGATCATAATGCGCATCCGCAGCGGTCTCAAGACCCGCGCGGATCCTGCCGGGGGCGACCGCGCAGACTGTCGAGGATCAGCAGTCCCGCCCCGAGGACGATCGCGCTATCGGCCAGATTGAAGGCAGGCCAGTGCCAGCCCGCCAGATGAAAGTCGAGAAAGTCGATCACCGCGCCATGCAGAAGCCGATCAACCAGATTGCCGAAGGCTCCGCCGATGACCGCAGCCAGCGCAAAGCGCACCAGGGACGAGGTCGCCCGCAGCAGCCAGACCACGAGCACCGCTGTCACCAGCAGGACCACGGCGCTCAGGATGAAGCGGCCCGCCTCGCCAAGGCCTCCGAACATGCCGAAGGAGATCCCCGGATTGCGCACCAGCACGAGATTGAAATAGCCGGTGACCTCGATCATCCGGGGGGGCTCGGCCAGCAGGGTTAGCATCCACCATTTCGTGAGCTGATCCGCCACCAGGATCGCAAGAGCCAGGACAAGGGCGGGCGCCGCCTTCCGCAACGCTTGCTGTGGCGACCCGTTCCCCGGGCCGCGATCAGCGCCCGCACGGGAGCCGGGATCAGGCGACGGCATCGGCACAACGCTGGCAGAGATCCGCGGGTTCGCCGCTGCCGACCTCGGGCAGCACCTTCCAGCAGCGGGCGCATCGATCCCCTTCGGCCAGGGCCGGAACCACCCCGACTTCGGGCACTTCGGGAAGGGTGAAGGCGCCTTCCGGCGGTGGGGCGGCGATCAGCTCCGCCTGGGAGGTGATGAAGATCTCTTCCGGATCAAGGCCTTCCAGAGCCGCCAGCATCGCCGCCGGCGCGTAAAGGCGCGGGGCCGCCTGAAGCGAGGATCCGATCCTCTTTTCCGCCCGTTCCCGCTCCAGGGCCCCGGTGACCACCCGGCGCAGGGTGCGGATCGTTTCCCAGCGCCCGGCCAGGGATTCGTCCTCCCAGGAGGCGGGCACATCCGGAAAGCCATGCAGGTGGATGCTGTCCTCTTCCGAGGGAAACCGGGTCAGCCAGGCTTCCTCGGCGGTGAAGCAGAGAACCGGGGCAAGCCAGAGTGTCAGGCAATGGAACAGACGATCCATCACCGTGCGGCAGGCCCTTCGCCGCAGGCTGTCGGGCCTGTCGCAATACAGGCTGTCCTTGCGGATGTCGAAATAGAAGGCGGAAAGATCGACGGCGCAGAAACTGTGCAGACTGGCGAAGACGCGGTGAAACTCGAAGCTTTCCGCGGCCTGGCGCATGTCGCGATCCAGGGTGAACAGGCGATGAAGAATCCAGCGCTCCAGTTCCGGCATCGCGGACGGCTCCACGATCTCCTCCGCATCGAAACCGTCGAGTGCCCCCAGAAGGTAGCGCAGGGTGTTGCGCAGGCGACGATAGGTATCGACCTGGCGACGCACGATATCCGGGCCGATCCGCAGATCCTCGGAGGTGTCGGAAGCCATCACCCACAACCGCAGGATATCGGCCCCGTACTGGCCGACAACCTCCTGGGGGGCCGTGACATTGCCCAGCGACTTCGACATCTTCCGTCCCTGCTCGTCCATCACGAAGCCATGGGTCAGAACCGTGCCATACGGAGCATGGCCGCGGGTGCCGCAGGCTTCGAGAAGGGAGGACTGGAACCAGCCCCGGTGCTGATCGGATCCTTCGAGATAGAGATCGGCCGGGGCCGAAAGATCCTCGCGCCCTTCCAGCACGAAGGCATGCGTGGACCCGGAATCGAACCAGACATCGAGAATGTCGGTCACCGCCTCGTAATCGGCCGGATCATGATCCGGGCCGAGGAAACGCGAGGGATCGGCCGTATACCAGACATCGCAGCCTTCCTGCCTGACGGCCTCGACGATCCGCGCCATCACGCCCTCGTCGCGCAGCGGTTCGCCCGTGCGGCGATCCACGAACACGGTGATCGGCACCCCCCAGGCGCGCTGACGCGAGACACACCAGTCGGGCCTTTGCTCGACCATGGCGCGGATGCGGTTGCGCCCCTGGGCGGGGACGAACCGGGTCGTGTCGATGGCCGACAGGGCCTTGCGCCGCAACCCGTTCTCTTCCATCGAGATGAACCACTGGGGAGTGGCCCGGAAGATCAGCGGAGCCTTGGAGCGCCAGGAATGGGGATAGGCATGCACCAGCGTTCCCCGGGCCAGAAGGCCGCCTGCCCGGTCAATGGCCGCGGCCACCGGGTCGTCGGCCTTGAACACATGGATCCCGGCAAACAGCGGCACATGGCGTTCGTAAAGCCCGCCGGGATCGACCATGGCAGGGGTCTCGAGTCCGAAGCGCTGGCCAAGCACGAAGTCGTCGGCCCCGTGGCTTGGCGCGATATGCACGAAACCGGTTCCCTGTTCGGTCGTCACATGATGACCCTCGATCAGGGGAACATCGAAATCATACCCCCCATCGGCCCCGGACACACCGCGCAGGGGATGGGCCAGAACCGTTCCCTCGAAGGCCCGCCCCGGATGGACGGCAAGAATCTCGTGTTCGGAAATCCCGGCCGTGTCCAGGGTCTGTTCGAGCAGGGCACGGCCCATGATCAGAACATCGCCGGCCTGCGCAAGCGCCGCATCCTCGACAGCGACGACCCGGACAATGGCATAGTCGATCTCCGGCCCGTAGGCGACCGCCCGGTTTCCCGGCAGGGTCCAGGGGGTTGTGGTCCAGATCACCACTGCGGCGCCCGCCGCTTCCGGCACCGCCGTGGCCAGCACCTTGAAGCGCACCCAGACGGTGGTGGAGGTGTGATCGTCGTACTCGACCTCGGCCTCGGCAAGGGCCGTCTTTTCCACCACCGACCACATGACCGGTTTCAGACCCTTGTAGAGCCCGCCGTTCAGAAGAAACTTTCCCAGTTCGGCAACGATCGCCGCCTCGGCCTCATGAGCCATGGTGGTGTAGGGATTGTCCCAGTCGCCGAGAACCCCGAGCCTTCTGAACTCCTCCTTCTGCACATCGATCCAGTGGGCAGCAAAACGCCGGCATTCGGCGCGGAAGGCGATCACATCGACCGCATCCTTGTCCTGACCGGCGGCGCGATACTGTTCCTCGATCTTCCATTCGATGGGCAGGCCGTGGCAATCCCAGCCGGGCACATAGTTTGCGTCGAAGCCCAGCATCTGCCTCTGGCGGTTGATCACATCCTTGAGAATCTTGTTCAGGGCATGACCGATATGGATGTTGCCATTGGCATAAGGGGGGCCATCATGCAGGACAAAGCGGGGGCGTGCGGCGGACTCCGCGCGCAAGCGCCGCCACAATCCGATGCGCTCCCAACGCGCAAGCCATTGCGGCTCGGCCTCGGGAAGACCCGCCTTCATCGGGAATCCGGTTCTGGGAAGAAAGACCGTCGCCTTGTAATCGCCGCTCATCGCTCTCGTTCTGCTCCGCCCGTGGCGGCCTCCATGGGGCGGGCCGCGCGGGCGGCATGGAACGGCATCAGGGCCGCCACGTCAACCTTGGCTGAGCGCACCGGTGGGAAACCGGTCCCGTTCAAGGATGTCCCGTGCCGCCTCGCAATCCCGGTTCATCTGTGCGAGCAGTGCGTCGAGAGAGTCGAATCGCGCCTCGGGACGCAGATAGGCAATGAAGGCAACCCGCAGATTCCGGCCATAGAGATCGCCGGAAAACCCGAACAGGTGCACCTCGAGCCGGGCATCCTCGCCATCGAAATGGGGGCGGATCCCGAAATTGGCGGCCCCCCCGAACCAACGGGTTTCCGGCCCCTCGTCGATCCCGGCCCGCACCGCATAGACACCGGGCGCCGGGCGCAGAAGATCGTCAGGCAGCCTCAGATTGGCTGTGGGAAACCCGAGTTCGCGCCCGCGCGCATCGCCATGCACGATTCGTCCGCTCACCTCCCAGGGACGGCCCAGAAGGGTGGCGGCGCGGTCCGGCCTGCCATGACGCAACAGGTCGCGAATGGTGTTGGAGGAAATGATCGTGCCGTCCTCGTCGCGCACCTGGGGAATGGCCGTCACGCCAAAGCCGCCTTCCGGCGCCAGGGCACGCAGCAGGTCGACACTGCCCTTGCGCCCCCGTCCGAAGACGAAATCCTGGCCGACAACCACATGGCTGACGCCCAGATCGTGAACAAGAATCTCGGCCACGAAAGCCTCCGCCGTGAGGGAGGCAAAATCGCGATCAAAATGCCTGACAAACATGGCATCGAGATCCAGGGATTCGATGCGCCGCGCCTTGGAGCGCAGGGATGCCAGCCGAAAGGGCTCGGTGTCGGGCCGGAACAGGCTGCGCGGATGGGGCTCGAAGGTGAGCACCCCCGAGGCCACCCCGTTGCGCTCGGCAAGGGCCATGGCGGCGCTCATCACCGCCGCATGGCCGCGATGCACCCCGTCGAAATTGCCGATGGCGAGCGCAACGCCGCGCAGGCCTTCCGGCGTTCCCGCAGTATGACGAAAGAGACGCAACGTCCTTGCCTCGTTCCGGTGGCGCCCAGAGGCGCCCGGGCCTCAGGTCACCTCCATCGCCATGCAGCCGCCATCGACGAAAAGATTTTCGCCATAGACGAAGGAGGAATCCTCTGAAACCATGAACAGGGCAGCCTTCGCCATGTCTTCGGGCAGTCCGGGGCGGTTGGCCAGGTTCTTCACCGGGCGGGTCGGATCGAACTCGGCCTTGCCAACCGGCGAGCCGATCTTGTTGGGCGAAATCGAGTTCACGCGAATGCCGTGCGGCGCAAGCTGGACCGCCATCGACCGCGTGAGATTGATCACCCCGCCCTTCGCCGCGGTATAGGCAACCGCCCTCGCGCGGCCCCGCCAGCCGGAGGTCGAGGCCACATTGACGATGGCACCGCCACTGCCCTGGTCGACCATCTGCCGGGCAACATGCTTGCCCATGAGAAAGGGCGAGGTCAGGGTGACGGCCAGCACCTTGTCCCAGTCATCCTTGCTGATCTCGAGAATGTGCTTGTTGTCGGAAATGGCGACATTGTTGACCAGGATATCGATGCGACCGAAGGCATCCACCACCTTGCCCACCAGGGCCACGACGGAATCCTCATCGGCGACATTGGCCACGACCGGAACCGCCTTTCCGCCGGCATCGCGGATCGCGCCGGCCACCGCCGACGCGCGCGATTCATCCAGATCGACAACCGCAACGCTCGCACCCTCGCGGGAAAAGCAGTGGGCAATGGCTTCCCCGATATTGCGGCCCGCGCCGGTCACGATCGCCACCTTGTCCTTGAGTTTCATGCACCGTTCTCCTTCTTGGCTCGCTTGCTTGGCTCGCTTGTCTCACGATCTTTCGCACGTGTCATCTGCCTGCGCCGGACTTCTGATGATGCCGGTCATGCGCGGGGGCGTCCACAGGCACCACCACCCCGCCCCGGACCGTTCGGCGTCGGGTATTGCCGCGAGGATACCATTCTTCATCGTGGCGGGCTATGATCCGGTCCTCTGGATCGAGACATCCGCCTCACGAGCGGCAGCCCGGTGAAGGCGCACAGCAGGAAGGCCCGAAACAGACATGGCAAGACTCCCCCGCCCCCGTATTCCCAAGATCAAGGAACATGCCGTGATCACCCTTGGCGACTCCACGATCCTGAAGGGCCATGTGTTCATCGAGGCGACGATGCGGATCCAGGATTTGCTGAACGATCCCCATCCCTTTTTTCCCTTCATCGATGAAGACGAGAAGATTCACCTGATCAGCAAGGCCTGGGTCATGCGGGTTCAGCCGTACGACTAGACCTGCCCTTATCAGTCTCCCCGCCTTGTCCCGCGCCACACCGTCTGGCGCCCGACAACAAGACAGGAAAGGTGTGCCATGCCCCGTTCACTCTCCCTTTCGATCGCTCTCGAACGCTACGATCGACACTTTCCCTTTTTCGACCAGACGGTGATCCCCCCCGAAGGCGTCGATCTGAAGGTCCTGCAGGTTGGCCAGTCGGCACGGATTCGCGACGGCGAGGATCGCCACGGGCGGATGATTCACGATGGCGAGTTCGATGTCGCCGAGTTTTCCATGTCCACATTCCTGATGGCCAAGGGCCGCAAGCTGCCGATTGCCGCCGTGCCGGTGTTCCCCCGTCGCCTGTTCAGCCAGAGCCAGATGTGGGTGCATCCGGATTCCAACCTCTGGCATCCGCGCGATCTGGTCGGCAAGAAGGTCGCCCTGTCCTCGTTCCAGACCACCCTGTCGCTGCTTGCGAAGGGCGACATGAAATTTCATTACGATGTGCCCTGGGAAGATGTTCACTGGCTTCTGACCACCAACGAGAAGGTCAAGTTCACCCCCAAGGAGGGGGTGAAGCTCGACTTCATCGGCAACCGGGGTGACCTTGGGCACATGCTTGCCGAGCGCGAGATCGACGCCTTCTTCCTTCCCCACCCGCCCCATTCCGTGGTCTCCGGGGAAACGCCCGCACGCCGCCTGTTCGCCGATTGCAAGGCCGAGGAGCTCGACTATTTCGAAAAGGTCGGCGATTTCCCGATCATGCATGTCGTGGCCATCCGTCAGGACCTTCTCGATCGCGAGCCCTGGATCGCACGGGCCGTCTTCGACATGTTCGAGCAGGCAAAGGCTCTTTCCGAGAGCTATTTCGAGGATCCCAACTGGTCGCGTCTGGCCTGGGGTCGCCACTATTTCGAAGAGGAGCGGCGGCTGTTCGTCCGCGATCCCTGGGAAAACGGGTTCAAACGCAACAAGGCGAATCTGGAACGGTTCATCATGTATTCCCACGATCAGGGGCTGATCGAGGCTCCATACCCGGCGGAAAGCCTGTTCGTGCCGGATACCCTCGACACCTGAAGACAGGCCCTGAGGATGATGGCGGCCACAACAGGATGCACCCCGCCGGGCCGGGCCGGGCCCGGCCGGCGGTTCGCGGGCGTGCTGGCCTGCCTGTGGCTTGCCGCCTGTGCGGTGCAGGGAGGCGGCGATCCCGGGGCCTTCCTGCAAGGCAAGGGGCTGAGTGCGACCCCCAGCCCGGACTCCTTCTCCCTTTGCCGCAATCACGACTGCCTGGAGATTCTTCCCGTCTCTCTCACCCGGGAGGAATGGGCCCTGGTGACCGAACTGTTCGTTCCCGTCCCTGAAGACGGGGCAGCCGAACGCCGACAGATCGCCATGGCGATCGGTGCCCTGGAGGTGCTGACCGGGCCAAGGATCGGCACCGAGAACGAAAGGGGCGGCAGCTTCAACCTGTTCAGCGAAGGCCATCAATTCGACTGCTACGACACCACCGCCAACACCACCACCTACCTGTTCATGCTGAACGATCACGGCCTGCTTCGTCATCACCGGATCGGCGGCCCGCTCTTGCGCGGCTGGTTCGTGTTCGGCTGGCCCCATGCCTCCGCCTCGATCGTCGATCGCGAGAGCGGGATTCGCTTCGCCGTCGATTCCTGGCATTTCGACAACGGCTCGCCCTCTCTGGTGGTGCCGTTCGAGGAATGGGTCGCCCCAAGCTGGTCGCCCGGCCCGGCGCCCGAAAGGCTGACCCTGGAACAGCTGAGACGGCTCGCCGGCAGAACGCCGCAACCCGCTTCGAGCGATCCCCGCCCCGATTCCACGGCGGCCCGATGACAGCCCCCCTTTCCCGACGGCAAGATGACCTGGCCATGCGGCGGGCACGGCGTTCGGTGCCCTGGCTGATCATGGGTCTTGCCCTTCTGCTGGCCACGGGCTGCGCCATGCTGGCCCGGCCATCGGGAACCGAGGCTCTCCGCTTCGAGAGCCATGATCCCGTGTTTCTCGATTCCCTGATGACCGGACGCGAACGCGGTCCCGCCCGACGCATCGATGCCACCCTGGCCCTGCCCTCTCAAACCGGATCCGGGCCGCTTCCCGCCGCCATCCTCATCCACACCTCGAATGGCGAGGGCAGCCTTGAATGGCACATCGCCCATGCCCTGCTCGATGCCGGAATTGCCGCCCTCGTCATCGACAGTTTCGGCCCCCGCGATGTGGAACGCACCAGCGCCGACCAGACCCTTGTCACCGAAACGACGATGCTGGCCGATGCCTATGCCGCCCTCGCCGCCCTCGCCCGCGATCCCCGCATCGATCCGCGACGGATCGCCGTGATCGGCTTTTCCAAGGGCGGGTCGCGCTCTATGCGGCGC
>JBJHAU010000038.1:0-12664 GCA_050480665.1 Alphaproteobacteria bacterium
GACCACCCCCCGGGTTCTTGGCCTTACCGGATCCATCGGCATGGGAAAATCGACGGCGGCGGCCATGCTGCAACGGCTGGGTGTGCCGGTTTTCAGCGCCGATCGTTGCGTGCATGCGCTTCTGGAACCGGGTGGGGAAGCCCAGGCCATGATCGCCCGTCTGTTTCCCGAAACGGTCGAGGCCGGGATCGTCTCACGCCCGGCGCTGGCATCCCGGGTCTTTGGCGATGATGAGGCGCTGGCGCGCCTCGAAGCCCTGCTGCATCCGCTTGTTCGCCAGGCCGAACAGGCCTTCCTTCGCCGCCAGCGGCTTTCCCGGCGTTCCCTGGCGGCTCTGGAAATCCCGCTTCTCTTCGAAACCGGGGCCGAGACGCTCTGCCATGCGGTGGCCGTGTTGTGGGCCCCGCAATTCGTTCAGGAACAGCGCGTTCTTGCCCGGCCGGGCATGAACCCTGCGCGGCTTCGCGCCATTCGCGCGCGCCAGATGGCGGATACCGAAAAGCGGCGCCTTGCCGATTTTCTCGTGCCAAGCGGCCTTGGGCGCCGCGTGACTTTCCTTGCCCTGCGGCGCATTGTAAAAGCGATCAGGGAAGGAAAAGCGCACAGGGTACGAAAAGCGTACAGGAGGAAGCATGCGTGAAATCGTTCTCGACACGGAAACCACGGGCCTCGATCCCGCAGCCGGGCACCGCCTGGTGGAGATTGCCTGTCTGGAGATGAACAACGGGCTTCCCACCGGGCGCCATTGGCAATGCTATATCAATCCGGAACGGGACATGCCCGAAGAGGCATTCCGGGTGCATGGCCTGTCGGAAGACTTTCTGTCGGCGCATCCCGTCTTTGCCGATGTGGCGGAGGATTTCCTGGCCTTCATCGATCAGGCGGCGCTGGTGATCCACAATGCCGAGTTCGACATGAAGTTTCTGAATGCCGAGCTGGACCGGCTTGGCCGCCCATCCCTTGCCCCGCCCCAGGTGATCGATACGGTGCGTCTTGCCCGCCAGCGCTTTCCCGGGGCACCGGCTTCGCTCGATGCCCTCTGCCGCCGGTTCGGGATCGACAACACGGCAAGGGAGCTGCACGGCGCTCTGCTCGATGCCCGGCTTCTGGCCGAGGTTTATGTGGAACTTACAGGGGGGCGCCAGTCCGGCCTCGCGCTCGCGGATGAAAGCTCGCCGAGGGCCGGCGGCGCGGCCCCGTCCTCGCGTCCGGTTCGCCTTCCCCGCCCCCATGCGCCAAGCCCGGAAGAGCTGGCGGCCCATGCGGCCTTTCTCGAAACGCTGACCGATCCGATCTGGACGCGCTGAACCCTCTCCGTCTCCGCCCCGCTGTTCCGCCAGCTCAGGTGTTGGCGGATTCCGGTCCGGTGGCCGCGCCTTTGGCGGCCTCTTCCTGCTTGCGGCTCAGATAAAGCTGGTTGAAATCCACCATGTCGATCAGAAGGGCAGGATAGCCGCCATCGCGTGAGACATTGGCCAGGATCGCCCGGGCAAAGGGGAACAGAAGCGAAGGACAGTGGATCATCAGAACCGGCTCCACATGCTCATCGGGCATGTTCACCAGCCGGAAGACGCCGCTGTATTCCAGCGTGACCAGAAACACCACATCCTCGCCACGCACGGCCTTGCATTCCATGCTCAGGATGACTTCCCAGACCTCGCCCTCCAGCCGGTTCGAGGCAACATTGCAGACCAGCCCGACTTCGGGCGGGGTGGCGCTGCCATCGCGGATCATGTCGAGGGCCAGGGGATTCTCGAAAGAGAGATCGCGCACGAACTGGGCCAGCGCATGAACCGAAGGGCCGGGATTCTGGCCGCCTCCATTGGGGGCGGCTTCGGTCTTGTTCTGGGGTGTCTCGGGGGTTTCGGCCATCGGTCGCGATCCTCGTCTGATGCGTTCGGTCTGATGCGTTCGCTCTGGTGGGGTCTCATTCGGGCGCCCGGAAACTCCGGGAAGGGATGAACGGGCCGGATCCCTCAGCGGCCGGGGATCCGCACAACGGCCGCTTCCGGGAACACGCAAGCCTCCCGCCCCGGCCGGGATCGTGGCTAACACGGTTCCTTGCAAGGCGCAAGGAAACCGCGGCCGGCGTCCGGGTTTCTTTCAGCCCCGTCCCGCAACGGCATGGGCCTTACCGGCGGCGTTCCGGGGGATCTTCGGTCGTGGATCCGTCCTCATCCGGCTCTCGGGCCGGGGGATCCACGGCCCTGCCGCCCTGAGGCGGTGCGGTCTCGGGATCGATCTCGCGCCAGTCGCCCTCGATCACCGGGCCGGATGGGTCGCGGTTCGAGGAAGGACTGTCGGCCCGTGGCCCTTTTCCGGCTGTGTGGGTGGTGGGCGCCTCGCGGGCTTCGAGATGACGGATCAGGCGCACCGCCAGCATCCTGCGCAGCGGCGGGATCAGCAGCAGGAAACCGGCCAGATCGGTCAAAAAGCCCGGAACGATAAGCAGCATCCCGGCCAGCAGGAGACAGGCCCCGTCGAACAGGGGCAGGGCGGGAAAGGCGCCTTGCTCCAGCTGGCTTCGAACCCGGCCTGCCACGGCGAATCCCTGGGCTCTCACCAATGCCATGCCGAGCAGCGCCGTCAGCAGGATCAGCGCCACCGTGGGCCAGGCACCGATGCGCCCGCCGATCTGAAGGGCGACAGCCAGTTCAAGGATGGGAATGCCGATCAGGGCAAGAAGAACGGGAATCATGCCTCTTACAATCGTCGCACCGGCTTCCCATGTCCAGAGGGCCTCTCCGGGGGCCTCGTTCTTCGGGCAGGAGACCATCCTTGGCTGACTGACCGGGGCGGCTGAAGGCCGGGGTGGATTTTTGCCGGGTGGCGGGCTAACCTGATCTCTTGGCGTCACAGCCAAACCAGGGTGCCGCGAGGCAACGGATCAGGTCACGAACGGATCAGCGCATGGGCGGCGGTTTCCAGTTTTTCGATATCATCTTCTTTGCGCTGGTGGCGGCCTTCGTCATCCTGCGCCTGCGCAGTGTTCTGGGAAAGCGCACCGGCCATGAGCAGAAACCAGGCGATCCTTTCGGTCGCCGCCGCCTTTCCGATCGCAAGGATGCAGCGGCCAGGGCCCCGGACCATGATGAGGACGAGACGGTGGTCAGGCTTCCCGGACGCGAGGGTCAGACCATCGCGTCCAACACCCCGCTCGGGGCCGGCCTGACCCAGATCCGCGTGGCGGATCCTTCCTTCGATCCCGCCGATTTCGTGGAGAAGGCCAAGATGGCCTTTTCCTATATCGTCGGGGCCTATGCGGCGGGCGAGACCGAGGCGTTGAAGCCCCTGCTTGCCCCCGATGTGTTCGAGGGCTTCGCCGGAGCCATCCGCGAGCGCCAGCAGCAGGGTCATCAGAGCGTGACCGAGGTGGAACGATTCCGGGATGTGACCCTGATCGAGGCGGGAATGTCCGGGCGGATCGCGTCGATCACCGTGCGTTACGTGACCGATCAGATCAACGTCACCCGGGATCGGGAAGGCCAGGTGATCGAAGGCAATCCCGACATCACGCTTGAGGTCACCGATATCTGGACCTTCGAACGCGATACGGGTTCATCCGACCCGAACTGGATCCTGATGGCGACGGATGTGCCCCACTGACGCCACCGATCGGGCCGGGTCGATCCTTGCGCCTGTGGTCCGAATCCTCCGCGCCGCACCCGCCGCATCAGGGAAGGCCCCATCCACCGCAGCGGCACGGCGTTTCAGCGCACGGGATCTCGCCGTTCTGGGTCTGGCTGTTCTGGGAACGATCTTTCTTTCAGCCTGCGCCCCGCCCCCGGATCGCGAGCCGGAACCGGAATCGCTGCGGCTTCAGCCTGTTGCCTTCACCGCCCTGCCCGGCTGGGCGGAGGATGATCTCGAAGGCTTTGCCGCGGCCTTCGAAGCCTCCTGCGCCCGGCTGCGCCCGCAGCCTCTCGATCGGCCGATGGTCGCACCCGCCTTTGGCACGGTCGGTGACTGGATACCCTTCTGTGAAGCCCTGGCCCGACAGGCATCGTCGCCGCCTGCAAGCCTGCGCGCCTTTCTTGAAAATCGGCTGCGCCCCCATCTGGTGTCCGGGCGCGACGGTTCCGAAGGGCTGTTCACCGGCTATTTCGAATACACACTGAACGGCTCGCGCCAGCCCTCCGACCGTCATGCCACGCCTCTGCATCGCCCGCCATCCGATCTCGTTCGCGTCAACCTTGCCGATTTTGCGCCTGAATTCCGGGGCAGGGAACTCGCCGGCCGGGTCGAGAACGGCCGGCTTCGCCCCTATCACGATCGTGGTGCGATCATGGCCGGCGCCCTGAGGGGGCAGGGTCTTGAACTGGTCTGGGTGGATGATCCCGTGGATGCCTTCTTCCTGCATATCCAGGGTTCCGGGCGGATCCGTCTGGCCGAGGGGGGCGAGATGCGCGTCGGCTTCGCCGCCAGAAACGGTCATCCCTACACCGCCATCGGGCGGGTTCTGGTGGCCCGGGGCGAGATGCCGCTGGACGCGGTCTCGATGCAATCGATTGCCGCCTGGCTGCGGGCGAATCCGGAACAGGGCGCGGGCCTGATGGCGGAAAACCGCTCCTACATCTTCTTTCGGGAACTGACCGGCCCGGGACCCATCGGCGCCCATGGTGCCCCGCTCACGGCGAATCGATCCCTTGCCGTCGATCGGGCCTTCTTTCCCATGGGGATTCCGTTCTACGTTGCGGCTGTCGATCCGGCCGGAGCCCTTGCCCCGTTCCGGCGGCTGATGGTGGGTCAGGATACCGGGGCGGCGATTCGCGGCGTGGTGCGGGGCGATCTTTTCCTTGGCGACGGCGAGGACGCCGCCGACAAGGCCGGGCGCATGCGGATGCAGGGGCAATACTGGATTCTTCTGCCCCGGGAGCTGACCGCCGCCGGGGCGTCCTGACATCGGTGGAACCAGGGTGAAGCCAGCCATGACACGGAACCGCCGCACCCCCGCCTCCCCTCCTCCGTCCGCCACCCCTGGCTCCGATACCGGGGACAGGGAACGGCTCTGGGCTCATGTCACCCGCGACGTTCGTCCGCTGCGAAGAAGGAATCCGCTCGCCCGCCCGCCCCAGGCAGAGACCGCAGAGGCCGGGATCGCAGAGAAGGTGGAAACCAGCGCCCCGCCATCCGCCGCCCGCCGCCGCAAGGCGGGCCTGCCTCAAGGCTCCGGCGCGGCTCCGGGAGAGGAGCGGAAGCAGAGCCTGCCCCCGCTGCGTCCGGGAGAAATGATCGGGATCGATGCCGGAACCGGGCGGCGTCTGCGCCGCGGCCGCCTGCCCATCGAGGCCCGGCTGGATCTGCATGGCATGACCCAGCTTCAGGCTCATGAGGCGCTTCGCATCTTTCTTCAGGCGGCGGTGGCCGTGGGGCGGCGCTGCGTTCTGGTGATCACCGGCAAGGGGGATCGCCTTGGTGAGGGCGGCATCCTTCGCCGTCGCCTGCCGGAATGGCTGAATGACCCGGTGCTCAGGCCTCACCTGGTCTCGATCACCGAGGCGGCCCCGAAGGATGGGGGCTCCGGAGCCTTCTACATCTATCTGAAACGCCCCCGCCCTTCGCGCTGAAAGGCTCGTCCGCGAAGGTTCGCCCGAACGGTGCGGCCGGCTTCGCGCACCCTGATCCCGGCAGGCGGTTTCCCGGAGCAGGCCTGTTTCCGCCCCGGTGAAGCCTCAAAACAAGCCGCAGGACAAGCCACCGAACACGCTGCCAAACACGCCACCAAAGACGCTGCGGGGAAACGCGATCCTAAAGGATGAACCGGGACAGGTCGGTATCGTGGGCCAGCCCGGCCACCCGCTCGCGCACATAGGCGGCATCGATCTCGACGGCGAGACCCGGTGTGTCGGCGGCGGTGAAGCTGATCTCTTCCAGAAGACGTTCCATCACCGTATGCAGCCGTCTTGCCCCGATGTTTTCCACCGTGTCGTTGACTTCGGCCGAAAGGGTGGCGATTTCGCGGATGCCGTCCTCGGTGAAGCTGAGGGCAACCTTTTCGGTGTTCAGCAGCGCCGTGTACTGGCGGATCAGGCTGGCTTCCGGCTCCGTCAGGATGCGGATGAAATCCTCGGCGCCGAGCGCCTTCAGCTCGACACGGATCGGCAGGCGGCCCTGAAGTTCCGGCAGAAGATCGCTGGGCTTGGCGAGGTGGAAGGCGCCCGAGGCGATGAACAGGACATGATCGGTGCGCACCGCGCCATGCTTGGTGGTGACGGTGGTGCCCTCGATCAGCGGCAGCAGATCGCGCTGCACGCCTTCACGGCTGACATCGGCGCCGCCCCGGCCTTCGCGGGCGCAGATCTTGTCGATCTCGTCGAGGAAGACAATCCCGTTCTGCTCCACGGCGGTGATCGCCTGTCGCGTGATCTCGTCCTGATCCAGAAGCTTGTCGGCCTCTTCCTGAACCAGGATGTCGTGGGACTGCGCCACGCTGATCCGGCGTTTGCGCTTCTGTCCGCCGAAGGCCTTGCCCAGCATGTCGCCAAGATTGACCATGCCGACCGAGGCCCCGGGCATGCCCGGAAGCTCGAAGGCGGGCATGCCTCCCGTCTCGCTTACCTCGATCTCGATCTCCTTGTCATCAAGCTCGCCGGCGCGCAGCCGGGTGCGAAACTTCTCCCGGGTCTCGCGCGAGGCGCCGGTGCCCACAAGGGCATCGAGAACGCGCTCTTCGGCCTGCAGTTCGGCCTTGGCGGTGACCGCCTTTCGGGCGCGTTCGCGCTGCATGACGATGGCCGATTCCACAAGATCGCGCAGGATCTGTTCCACATCGCGCCCCACATAGCCGACTTCGGTGAACTTGGTGGCCTCGACCTTGATGAAGGGGGCTTCCGCCAGCCGCGCCAGTCGACGGGCGATCTCGGTCTTGCCGACACCGGTCGGGCCGATCATCAGGATGTTCTTGGGCAGAACCTCATCGCGCAGATCCTCGGGCAGCTGCTGGCGGCGCCAGCGGTTGCGCAGGGCGATGGCCACGGCGCGCTTGGCGTCGTTCTGTCCGACGATGTAGCGGTCGAGTTCGGAAACGATTTCACGCGGGCTGAAGGAAGGCTGGCCGAGAGGGCTGGGCATGGTCAGGTCTCAAGCTTTTCGAGGGTGATGGTGGTGTTGGTGTAGACGCAGATCCCGGCGGCGATGGCCAGGGCGCGCCGGGCAATGGCTTCGGCATCCATGTCGTCGCGATCCATCAGCGCACGGCCTGCGGCAAGGGCGTAATTCCCGCCCGATCCGATCCCGATCAGCCCGTCTTCGGGTTCCAGCACGTCGCCGGTTCCGGTCAGCAGCAGCGAGGTTCGCGCATCGGCCACCGCCATCATCGCTTCAAGGCGGCGAAGGAAGCGATCGGTGCGCCAGTCCTTGGCCAGTTCCACGCAGGCGCGGGTCAGCTCGCCGAACCGCTCAAGCTTGGCCTCCAGCCGCTCGAACAGGGTGAAGGCATCGGCGGTGGCCCCGGCGAATCCCGCGATCACCGTCCCGCCCTTGAGCGGGCGAACCTTGCGGGCATTGGACTTGATCATGGTCGGGCCGACCGAAACCTGGCCATCGCCGGCGATCACCACCGTCGATCCCTTGCGCACGCAAAGGATGGTGGTGCCGTGCCAGCCGGGATCGGCGCCGGATGCGGCGCTGGAATATCGGAACTCGGCCATGATCTCTCGCCTCGCAACTCCTGAAAGGGCGGGGCAGGATAGCAGAGAAGGTTCACGGGGAAAGCTTCTGATTCTTGCCCCTTCCCGACAGTGCGCGGCAAGGCTCCCCTCGCGCATGGCGGTATGCGGGCATGGCGGCGATGGCACGTTTCCCTGTTCGCACCTTTCTGCTACAAGGGCAGGGCTTTGCCGCAAGGATGAAACGATGAGCACGACACGCAGCGCGACGGTCACGCGCAAGACCCAGGAGACGCGGATCTCCGTCGAGATCGATCTCGACGGCACAGGAGCCTACACGGTTTCCACCGGCCTCGGCTTTCTGGATCACATGCTGGAGCAACTCTCCCGTCACAGCCTGATCGATCTTCGGCTTTCGGCCGAGGGCGATCTGCATATCGATGCCCATCACACCACCGAAGACAGCGCCCTGGCGCTCGGCGAGGCGGTGTCGAAGGCGCTGGGCGCGCGCACCGGCATTGTTCGCTACGGCACCGCCTTCGTTCCGATGGATGAAACCCTGACCCGGGTGGCGCTCGACGCCTCCAACCGGCCCTATCTCATCTGGAAGGTGGATCTTCCCTCGCGCCGCATCGGCGACATGGATACCGAGCTTTTCCGGGAATGGTTCCAGGCCTTTTCCCAGGCGGCAGGGCTGACGCTGCATGTGGAAACCCTTTACGGGATCAACACCCATCACATCATCGAATCCTGCTTCAAGGCGTTGGCGCGCGCCCTTCGGGCGGCGGTGGAGATCGATCCCCGAAAGGCCGATGCCATTCCTTCCACCAAGGGCGTCCTCGGCGGCTCCCTCGACGCCTGAAGCCGGGTTCCCCATGCGGATCTACACCCTGCACCTTCCCCCGCCCTACACGGCCAGCGACCCCTGCCCGGTCGCCGTGCGCGAGGGGTTCAACCTCTGGGCCTTCCTGTTCACCGCGCTCTGGGCCCTGTGGCACCGGATGTGGCTGGAAGCGCTGGTGCTGGTGCTGGTGGCGCTGGCTCTCTCCGGGTTCGCTGCCTTGTTCGGTGCCGGCGAGACGGTGTCGGCGATCCTGTCGCTGGTCTTCATGCTGCTGGTCGGGTTCCATGCCAACGACTGGCGGCGCGCGGCCCTTGGCCGACGCGGCTATCGGGAACAGGGGGTTGCCGCCGCAGAAGATGAGGATGCGGCGATCCGCCGCCATGCCGATCGCGAGGCAGCACGGAATGCCGGCCGCGAAACGATGCCGGGAATCACCGGATGACCCGTGTCACCATCATCGATTACGGATCGGGAAACCTGCGCTCCGCGGCCAAGGCTCTGGAGCGGGCCGGGGCTCTGGTCGAGGTGTCCGACAGGCCGGAAGCCCTTGCCCGCGCGGATCGCATCGTTCTGCCCGGGGTGGGTGCCTTCGCCGAATGCATGCGCGCCCTTTCCGCGCTCGACGGCATGATCGAGGCGCTCAACGAGCAGGTGATCCGTCTGGCGCGACCGTTCCTTGGCATCTGCGTCGGCATGCAGCTGATGGCCGATGACGGGCAGGAACATGGCACGACGCCCGGCCTTGGCTGGATCGCCGGTTCGGTGGTGCCCATCGAAGGCCGGTCCGGCGATGGGGCTCCGCTCAAGGTTCCGCATATGGGCTGGAACGATCTGGCCCTTCCGGCCCCGGCCCATCCGCTGTTTCACGGCCTGTCTTCGGGCGCCGATGTCTATTTCGTCCACTCCTATCATGTGGCGCCCGAAGATCCCCGCACGATCCTTGCCTCGGTCGACTACGGATCGACGATTCCCGCCGCGATCGGACGCGACAATCTGGTCGGGACCCAGTTTCACCCGGAGAAGAGCCAGACCCTCGGGCTCAAGATTCTCGCCAACTTTCTGGAGTGGCGTCCATGATCCTGTTTCCCGCGATCGATCTGAAGGATGGCAATTGCGTGCGCCTGTTCCAGGGCGACATGGATCAGGCCACGGTCTACAGCCAGGATCCGCCCTCCCAGGCGAAAGCCTTTGCCGAGGCCGGGTTCGAATGGCTTCATCTGGTGGATCTCAACGGGGCCATCGAAGGCCGCCCGGTGAATGCGGCGGCTGTCGAGGCGATCGTCGCCTCGGTGCCGATCCCGATCCAGCTCGGCGGCGGCATCCGCGATCTTGCCACCATCGGCCTTTGGCTCGATGCCGGCGTCCGGCGGGTCATCCTCGGCACCGTCGCCCTGGAGGATCCCCCCCTGGTGAAGGCCGCCTGCCGCCGCTGGCCGGGGCGGATCGTCGTCGGAATCGATGCTCGCGAAGGGCTGGTGGCGGTGGAAGGCTGGGCCCGAACCTCGACCGTGAAGGTGCTCGATCTTGCCCTGCAGTTCGAGGATTCGGGTGTGGCGGCGATCATCTACACCGACATTTCTCGCGATGGGGCGATGCGCGGGGTCAACATCGACGCCACCACCGATCTCGCCTGGGCCCTGACCACGCCGGTCATCGCCTCGGGCGGGGTGTCCTCCCTCAACGATCTGGAAGAGCTGAAACGGGTCGAGGATTCCGGCATCGAAGGCGTCATCATGGGCCGCGCCCTTTACGACGGGCGGATCGATCCCCGTGCGGCCCTGTCCCTCTTGCGGGGGGAAGGATGCTGAAGGTTCGAATCATCCCCTGTCTCGACGTTCATGCCGGACGGGTGGTGAAGGGGGTGAATTTTGTCGATCTGGTCGATGCCGGCGATCCCGTCGAGCAGGCGCGGATCTACGATCGGGCCGGTGCCGACGAACTGTGTTTTCTCGACATCACCGCAAGCCATGAAAACCGCGATACCCTGTTCGATGTGGTGCGCGGCACGGCCGAACAGTGCTTCATGCCGCTGACGGTGGGTGGCGGGGTGCGCAGCACCGATGATATTCGCACGCTGCTGCTGGCCGGGGCCGACAAGGTGTCGATCAACACCGCCGCCGTCGCCCGCCCCGCCTTCGTTGGCGAGGCGGCGGAAAAATTCGGAAGCCAGTGCATCGTCGTGGCGATCGATGCCAAGCGGACAGGCCCCGGACGCTGGGAAATCTTCACCCATGGCGGACGCCGTCCCACCGGGCTCGATGCCGTGGCCTGGGCCCGTCACATGGCGACGCTGGGCGCCGGGGAAATCCTGCTTACCTCGATGGATCGCGATGGCACCAAGGATGGTTTCGATACCGAACTGACCCGTGCCGTCGCCGACAGCGTCCCGGTTCCCGTGATCGCCTCGGGCGGGGCTGGAAGTCTCGATCATCTGACGGCCGCAGTGCGCGAGGGTCATGCCTCGGCAGTGCTGGCCGCCTCGATCTTTCATTTCGGCACCTTTTCCATCGGGGAAGCCCGGACGCATATGGCGGCGGCGGGACTGCCGATGCGCGGCCGGGAAGACGGGCCGATGCCGAGGGAAAGGACACGCTGATGCACACCGGCACACCGGGCGATTCCGCAGCCGTGCTTGAGCGGCTTTATGCCACGATCCTGGCGCGCAAGGGCACCTCGCCCGAGGAATCCTATACCGCCAGCCTGTTCGCCGACGGGGCCCGGCGCATTGTTCGCAAGGTCGGGGAAGAGGCGATCGAGGTCGCCATCGAGGGGCTTCGCGGCGATCGCCCGGCGCTGGCGCGGGAAAGCGCCGATCTGCTCTACCATCTTCTGGTGCTCTGGGCCGATTGCGGGCTTCGTCCCGAAGAGGTGCTCGAGGAACTGGCGCGCCGCGAAGGGGTTTCCGGCCTTGCAGAGAAGGCCGCGCGCGGCCCGAAGGGCTAGCAGCCGCAGCCCCCGGGCCGGGGCGGCGCGATGGCGGGCCGAAGGGTCATGATTCCGGTTTTGCCCCCGGATTCACGGCCGGTTTCACGCCCGGTTTCACACCCTGTCGTGTCACAAGGGCGATACCGATCACGATCAACAGGAAGCCCAGGGCGTGAAAGCCCCGGAAAGCCTCGCCCAGCAGGGTCACGCCAAGAATCGCCGAGAAGATCGGCATCAGATACATGAAGGTTCCGGTCCTGCCCGGGCCGAGCGTCGCCACCGCCCGGTTCCAGAAGATGTAGGCAAGGATCGAGGGAAACACGGCGAAATAGACAAGCGCCGCGATTTCCCCCGTCCCGACGGAAAACCCTCCGCGGGTTGCCAGTTCCCAGGCCATGAAGGGCAGGTGGAACAAGGCCCCGGTGGCGATGATGGCGGCAAGAAAGACAGGAAGCGGCAGCCCGGTCGGCCGCCAGCGGATCAGCACCGTATAGCCTGCCCAGAACATCAGCCCGGCCAGCACCAGAAGATCGCCGCGGTTGAGTTCGAGCCGGAGCAGCCCGGACGGATCGCCCCGGGCAATGATCAGCAGGGCGCCGAGGATCGCAAGGGCGATTCCTCCCGCCTGGCGTGGCCCGATGCGATCGCCCAGCAGCATGAAGGCGAACAGGATGGTCGCCACGGGCATCAGCGAATTGATCAGCGCGGCATTGACCACCGTCGTGTGGTGCAGCGCGGTGTAGATCAGGCAGTTGAAGGCGGTCACGCCGATGGCACCCAGAAGAAGCAGGAACCCGGCTTCCTTCCGCAGAAGATGACGATGGGTGATCACGCCCCGCATGACGAAGGGAAGCAGGATCACCAGCGCCAGAAGCCAGCGCCAGAACGACATCTGGATCGGCGGAATGGCCTCGTGCATGATGCGGGCGACCAGGAAATTGCCGGCCCAGAACAGCGGCGGCAGGGCGGCCATCAGGGTGGCGAGGCGCAGGCTCATGGCCGGGCCGGGTGCAGCGTTCATCGCCCTGCCCCACCCTTTGGGAAGGGGGTGGCCGGAAAGGGGGCGGCGATGGCGGCCCTTCCTGGCCGCACACCCGGATCAGCTCTGGTGCGCCCATCACGGGCGCGATCATCACGGGCGCGCCGGACGATACGGTCCGAGGCAGGGACCATGACAAGGAAAGGACACACCGACATGAGCCTCGAGACACCTTATGATTCGAACAATGTCTTTGCCCGCATCTTGCGTGGAGAAATCCCCTGCGACAAGCTTGATGAGGATGCCCAT
>JBJHAU010000039.1:0-12543 GCA_050480665.1 Alphaproteobacteria bacterium
CGCGATTCCACCGACGGCAACCGCAACAGGAAGAACCTTCACCCAGAGATCCACATAGGGCGCATCGGCAAGGGCGGTGTGGATCGGCAGGATCAGAATCGAATCTCCCCAGAAGGCATCATGACCGATTCCGACAAAGGGACCGTAAAGCGCCACTCCGGCAAAGACGGCGCCCACCGCCAGAATCATCATCGGCACCGTCATCGTCAGGGGCGATTCATGCACATGGGCCATGGTCTCGGCGCTTGCTCTCGGCGCGCCATGGAAGGTGAGGAACAGGAGCCGCCATGAATAGAAGGCGGTCAGCGCCGCCGCCACGACGCCCAGCCAGAAGGCATAGGTGCCCGGGCCGGTGCCTGCGGCGAAGGCCGCCTCGATGATGAGATCCTTGGAATAGAATCCCGAGAACAGGGGAATCCCGGCAAGGGCCAGGGAGCCGATCCACATCAGCACATAGGTCAGCGGAATGTGGCGATAGAGTCCCCCCATCCGCCGCATGTCCTGTTCGTTGGAAAGTGCGTGGATCACGGATCCGGCCCCAAGGAACAGCAGGGCCTTGAAGAAGGCATGGGTGGTCAGGTGAAACATCGCCGCCGAATAGGCGGAAACACCGGCAGCAAAGAACATGTAGCCCAGCTGCGAACAGGTGGAATAGGCGATCACGCGCTTGATGTCGTTCTGGACGAGGCCGATGGTCGCGGCGAACAGGGCCGTCGAGGCGCCGACAATGGCCACCACGGCCAGGGCGGTGGTCGAATATTCGAACATCGGGGAAAGGCGGCAGACGAGGAACACCCCGGCGGTCACCATGGTTGCCGCATGAATCAGCGCCGAGACAGGGGTCGGCCCCTCCATGGCATCAGGCAGCCAGGTATGCAGCCCAAGCTGGGCGGACTTGCCCATGGCGCCGATGAACAGCAGGAGACAGAGGGTGGTGATCAGCGGGGCATCGAGGCCGAGGAAGACAAAGGTCTTTTCGGCCATGGCGGGGACCGCGGCAAAGACCGCATCGAAACTGACCGTGCCGAAGGCGAGATAGACGCCGAGAATGCCCAGGGCAAATCCGAAATCGCCGACACGATTGACCAGGAAGGCCTTGATCGCGGCGGCGTTGGCGCTGGGCTTGTCATACCAGAAGCCGATCAGCAGATAGCTGGCGAGGCCGACGCCCTCCCATCCGAAGAACATCTGGAGGAAGTTGTCGCTGGTCACCAGCATCAGCATGAAGAAGGTGAAGAGCGAAAGGTAGCAGAAGAAGCGGGCGATCGACTTGTCGTGAGACATGTAGCCGAAGGAGTAGATATGCACCATGGCCGAAACCACGGTCACCACGACGCACATCACCGCCGAAAGGGTATCGAAGCGCAGGGCCCAGAGAACTTCGAAATCGCCGGAACTCATCCAGCGCATGATCTCGACCCTCTGTCCGCCGCCCATGAATCCGATCTGGACCAGGGCGATGATGGAAAACAGCATGGCCAGCAGCAAGGCCCCGGTGGTCACGAAGCGGGCGGCCGAATCGCCGATCACACGACCGAAGAGCCCGGCAATCAGCGCGCCCAGCAGGGGCAGGAATACAATGGCGGAATACATGCCGGTGCTAGCCCTTCAGCCTGTTGATGTCTTCCACCGCAATCGAGCCGCGGTTGCGGAAATAGACGACCAGAATGGCCAGACCGATCGCCGCTTCTGCCGCAGCGATGGTCAGAACGAACATGGTGAAGACCTGGCCCGTGAGGTCGCCGAGATAGGCGGAAAACGCGACAAGGTTGATGTTCACCGCAAGCAGCATCAGTTCGATCGACATCAGGATGATGATCACGTTCTTGCGGTTGAGAAAGATCCCGAACACGCCGAGAGTGAACAGAACGGCAGCCACGGACAGGTAATGGGCGAGCGTGATCTCCATCATGTCAGAGCCCGCGTCCTGGAGGAACGTCGCGCAGTTCCACGGAATCCTCGCGGCTGCGCCTGATCTGGTCGGAGACCACCTGGCGGCGAACCCCCGGCCGGTCCCTGAGGGTCAGGACGATCGCCCCGATCATCGCCACCAGAAGAACCATGCCCGAGGCCTGGAACAGATAGATGTAGTCGGTGTAGAGCACCTGGCCCAGAGCCTGGGCATTGGTCGCCTGGGCCCCCGGAGGCGCCGCCGCCCCCAGGCCGGTGACGGTTGCAGGGTCGCCAAGGCGGGCGCCGATCCAGGCGCCGGCAACAAGGATCAGCTCGGCCAGAAGAACCAGACCGATCAACCCGCCAATCGGCAGATAGTTCAGGAAGCCTTCCCTGAGGGCGACGAAATTGATGTCGAGCATCATCACCACAAACAGGAACAGGACCGCCACCGCCCCCACATAGACGATGATCAGGATGAAGGCGATGAACTCCGCCCCGAGCAGGACAAACAGGCCTGCGGCGTTGAAAAAGGCGAGAATCAGGAACAGGACGGAATGCACGGGATTACGCGCGGCCACCACCATGACCGCCGAGGCAACGGCGACAAAGGCAAAAAGGTAAAAGGCCAGGGCCGCAAGGATCATTGGCCCCGCCCCTTCCGGCAACGTGAAACGGTTGTCATCATCCCCCTCATGCCCCTAGCGCTGCTCCGCCTCTGCCGCGAGCCGAAGGGCAATCTCGTTTTCCCAACGGTCGCCGTTGTCCAGCAACCGGGCCTTGTCATACATCAACTCTTCACGGGTTTCAGTCGCAAATTCGAAATTGGGGCCTTCCACGATCGCATCGACCGGGCAGGCCTCCTCGCAGAACCCGCAATAGATGCATTTCGTCATGTCGATGTCATAGCGGGTCGTGCGCCGTGAACCGTCTTCCCTGGGTTCGGCCTCGATGGTGATCGCCTGGGCGGGACAGATCGCCTCGCACAGCTTGCAGGCAATGCAGCGCTCCTCGCCATTGGGATAGCGGCGCAAGGCATGCTCGCCACGGAACCGCGTGGACAGTATCCCCTTTTCGAACGGGTAGTTGATCGTCACCTTGGGGCGGATCATGTATTTCAGCGTCAGCCACATGCCGCAGAGCAGTTCCCACAGAAGAAGCCCCTTGGCGGCCTGGGTCAGGGTCGTCATGGCGATGTTCTCCCTTATCCCTGGTTCGGCAACAGATCGAAGGCAACAAGGACGCCCGCAGTCAGGACGACCCAGAACAGCGAAAACGGCAGGAAGACCTTCCAGCCAAGGCGCATCAGCTGGTCGTAGCGGAAGCGCGGAAAGGTGGCCCGGACCCAGAGGAAGAGGAACAGCACGAAGGCCACTTTCAGAAGGAACCAGACAGGCCCTGGAACCCAGGTGAATGGCGCGACCGGAAACGGCGGAAGCCAGCCGCCAAGAAACAGCACCACGACCATGGCGCTCATCAGGATCATGTTCGCGTATTCGCCAAGGAAGAACAGGGCGAAGGTCATCGAGGAATATTCGACATTGTAGCCCGAGACGAGCTCCGCTTCGGCCTCGGGCAGATCGAACGGTGCGCGGTTCGTCTCTGCCAGGGCGGAGATGAAGAAGATCACGAACATGGGCAGCAGCGGGATCACGAACCACATGCCTTCCTGGGCGCGAACGATGGCCGACAGGTTCAGCGAACCGACACACAGCAGCACCGTGATGATCACAAGGCCGATGGATATCTCGTAGGACACCATCTGGGCCGCCGAACGCAGCGCCCCGAGAAAGGCATATTTGGAATTGGATGCCCAGCCCGCCATGATGATCCCGTAGACACCGAGCGAGGAAATGGCGAACAGATAGAGAATCCCGACATTGATATCGGCCAGCACCCAGCCATCATCGAAGGGGATCACCGCCCAGGCCACGATGGCGAGGATAAAGGTGATCATCGGCGCCAGGATGAACACGACCTTGTTTGCCCCGGCCGGGATCACGGTTTCCTTGAGAAGCAGTTTCAGGCCGTCCGCCAGGGGCTGAAGAAGCCCGAAGGGCCCGACCACGTTCGGCCCCTTGCGAAGCTGCATGGCGGCAATGACCTTGCGCTCCGCAAGAGTCAAGTAAGCGACCGCGACCAGAAGCGGCACCAGAATGGCCATGATATGGGCCACGATCAGGGCCCCCGGCCAGAGATAGGTGCTCCAGAGATCAGCCATCGGTGCCGGTTCTCGTCTGTTGTCCCATAAGCCTTTCGCTGCAGGCCGCCATGGTCACCGAGGCGCGGCTGATGGGATCGGTCATGTAGTAGTTCGAAACGGCCGGAACGAAGGGTTCGGGGCTCATGGCGCCCTCTTCGGCGGAGGCATCGCTTGCGTCTGTTCCGGAGACGGGCGGCAAAGAGACGGGCGGCCAGGACGCGGGAACGATCATCCCCGGTGCGGCAAAGACCGGGCTCAGACTTTCCATACGCCGGCGCAGGGCTTCGAGGGAATCGTAAGGCAGCGGTTTGCCGATCACGTCGGAAAAGGCGCGCAGGATTCTCCAGTCCTCACGCGCCTGCCCATAAGGGAAATGGGCGGCTTCGGCCCTTTGCGCGCGACCTTCGGTGTTGACATAGGTGGCCGGCTTTTCGGTATAGGCCGCGCCGGGCAGGACCACATCGGCCCGGTGTGCCCCGGCATCGCCGTGATGGCCCTGATAGACCACGAAGGCCTTGCCCAGGCTGTTCATGTCGATCTCGTCGACGCCAAGCAGCCAGACAAGGTCGATCCTGCCCTCGCGCGCGCCAGCCAGGATGCCGCGAACATCAAGCCCGGGCTCGGCCGCAGCCTTTTCTGAAGTATCCTGCGGCCTCTGTTGCGGGAGAAGGCCAAGCTCAAGGCCGCCGACACGGGAAGCTGCCCGCTGAAGCAGGTTGAACCCGTTCCAGTCCTCCTGCACCATGCCGAAACGCTCGGCCAGCCGCCGTGCCATCTCCAGAACAGAGGCCCCGTCGTCACGCGCAACCGCCCCCGAACCAAGGATCAGCATGGGCCGTTCGGCCTTCTCCAGGATGCTGGCAAAGGGATGATCGCCCTTGAGAAGCAAGGCAAGGGTTTCCGGCCCGGTCCCCAGATGTTCGACGCGATAGGTCAGATCCCGGGGCGTCCCGACCATCCCGACAGGGAATCCCCCGAGAAGCCACCGTTCGCGCAGGCGCGCATTGATGATCGGCGCCTCGCTGCGAGGATCGGCCCCGATGATCAGGCAGGCATCGGCCCTGTCGATCCCGGCAATGGTGGTGTTGAAGCGCCAGAGCGCCGGGCTTCCGGCAGGAAGCCTTGCTCCGTCCTGACGGCAATCGATGTGGGGCGAACCCAGCGCCGCCATCAGATCCTTCAGGGCAAGCATGGATTCACAATCGGCCAGATCGCCGGCCAGGGCAGCGATACGGGTTCCGGAAAGCCCGTCGAGACGGCTGGCGATAGCAGCGAAAGCCTCGTCCCAGTCGGCCTCGCGCAGTTTGCCGTGTTCGCGCAGATAGGGCCGGTCCAGTCGCTGACGCTTCAACCCGTCATAGGCAAAACGGGTCTTGTCGGCGATCCACTCCTGATTCACCGCCTCGTTCAGGCGGGGAAGAATGCGCATCACCTCGGAGCCGCGGGTGTCGATCCGGATGTTGGACCCGACCGCATCCATCACATCGATGGATTCCGTCTTGCGCAGCTCCCATGGCCGCGCGACGAAGGCGAAGGGCTTCGAGGTCAGGGCACCCACCGGGCACAGATCGATCATGTTGCCCGACATCTCGGAGGTCACCGCATTGCCGACATAGGTGGCGATTTCCATCGATTCGCCACGCCCGAGCGCCCCCAGCTCCTCGACCCCGGCCACCTCCGTGGCAAAACGCACACAACGCGTGCAATGGATACAGCGCGTCATCTGGGTCTTGATCAGGGGGCCGAAATCCTTGTCGATCACGGCCCGCTTGTTCTCGGCGAAGCGGGAACGGTCGAACCCGTAGAACAGGGCCTGATCCTGAAGGTCGCATTCTCCGCCCTGATCGCAGATCGGACAATCCAGGGGATGATTGATCAGCAGCATTTCCATCACGCCGCGCCGGGCCTTCTTCACCATCGGCGAATCGGTCTTGATGTCCATGCCGTTGCCCACGGGCATCGCGCAGGACGCCGCAGGCTTCGGGGGCCCCGGCGTGATTTCCACCAGACACATGCGGCAATTCCCGGCGATCGACAGCCGTTCATGGTAACAGAAACGCGGAATTTCGATCCCGGCCTGTTCACAGGCCTGAAGAACGGTGATCCCGTCCTCGACCTCCATCTCCTGCCCGTTGATCGTGATCTTTGCCATGAGTCCCGCCCCTATTCCGCTGCAACGCCCTGAGCGGCGCGATAGGCATCGATCCGGGCCTCCACCTCGCCACGGAAGTGACGCATCAGCCCCTGAATCGGCCAGGCTGCGGCATCGCCGAGTGCACAGATGGTGTGGCCTTCGATTTCGGTGGTCACCTCGAGCAGGGTGTCGATCTCCGACTTGTCGGCCTCGCCGCGACAAAGCCGTTCCATGACCCGCCACATCCAGCCGGTGCCTTCCCGGCACGGGGTGCACTGCCCGCAGCTTTCATGCTTGTAGAATTTCGACAGCCGTGTGATCGCCCGCACGATATCGGTTGATCGATCCATCACGATCACCGCCGCCGTGCCGAGGCCGGACTTCACCTCCTTCAGGGCATCGTAATCCATCAGCACCGTATCGCAGATCGAGCGCGGGATCAGCGGCACCGAAGATCCGCCGGGAATGACCGCCAGCAGATTGTCCCATCCTCCGCACACCCCTCCCGCATGCTTTTCGATCAGCTCGCGCAAGGGGATACTCATCTCTTCTTCGACGGTGCAGGGCTCGTTCACATGTCCGGAGATGCAGAACAGTTTCGTGCCGGTGTTGTTCGGCCGCCCGAAGCCGGAGAACCACGCCGCCCCGCGGCGCAGGATTTCCGGCGCCTGGGCAATGGTCTCGACATTGTTGACCGTGGTCGGGCAGCCATAAAGCCCGGCCCCGGCCGGGAATGGCGGCTTGAGCCGGGGCTGGCCCTTACGCCCTTCAAGGCTTTCGAGGAGAGCCGTTTCCTCGCCGCAGATATAGGCTCCGGCGCCGCTGTGAACATGAAGATCGAAATCGAATCCCGAACCACAGGCATTGCGCCCGATGAGGCCGGCCTCATAGGCTTCGTCCACGGCGGCCTGAAGATGCGCGATTTCCCGATGAAACTCGCCGCGAACATAGATGTAGCAGGCATGGGCATTCATCGCGAAGGATGCCAGCAGGGCGCCTTCGACAAGGGTGTGGGGATCGTGGCGCATGATCTCGCGATCCTTGCAGGTGCCAGGCTCCCCTTCATCGGCATTGATGACCAGATAGTTGGGCCGACCATCGCTGGATTCGCGCGGCATGAAGGACCACTTCACCCCGGCCGGGAAGCCGGCGCCGCCACGGCCGCGCAGGCCCGATTCCTTGATCTCGTTGATGATCCACTCGCCCCCCCTGGCCATGATCTCCCTGGTGCCATCCCAGTTGCCGCGTGCCCGGGCGCCATCGAGACGCCATGAGTCGAGGCCGTAGAGATTGGTGAAAATCCTGTCCTTGTCGGCGAGCATGTCAGGTCTTTCCCTTGGTCAGAACCTTCGGCCCGGAGACAGGCGCCGCACCGGGGCGTCCGATCTGCGAGCCGGGCTTCGGCGCCTCTCCGGCCTTGATGGCCTGCAGGATGGCGGTGGCGGTTTCGGGGGTCAGATCCTCGTAATATTCGTCGCCGATCTTGAACATCGGAGCATGCACGCAGGCACCGAGGCATTCGACCTCACGCAGGGTGAAGTCGCCACGGGAATCGGTTTCGCCGAGACGGATGCCCAATGCCTTCTCGCAGGCGGCGACAATGGCATCGGATCCGCGAAGCCAGCATGGCGTGGTGGTGCAGACTTCCACGCAGGCCTTGCGGCCCACCGGCTCCAGATTGAACATCGTGTAGAAGGTGGCAACCTCCCAGACCCGGATTTCCGCCATGTCGAGCACCGTGGCGACATGGGACACCGCCGCCCGGGGCAGCCAGCCACCGGACTGTCTCTGGGCAAGATCCAGAAGCGGCAGCACCGCGCTCGCCTGGCGACCTTGCGGATATTTGGCGATGATCGCCGCCGCCTTTTCCCGGTTTTCCGGGCTGAAGGCGAAGGTGTCGACAGCCAGGGGCGCTGAAGTGCCGCTCATCGGTCGATCTCCCCGAACACGATATCCAGCGAACCGATGATCGCCACGACATCGGCCAGCATATGACCCCGCGAGAGAAAATCCAGCCCCTGAAGATGGGCAAAGCCGGGAGCGCGGATCTTGCAGCGATAAGGCCGGTTCGTGCCATCGGCCACCACATAGACGCCAAACTCGCCCTTGGGCGCCTCGACCGCCGCATAGACCTCGCCCTCGGGCACGTGATACCCCTCGGTATAGAGCTTGAAGTGATGGATGAGGGCTTCCATGGAGCGCTTCATCTCGGCCCGGCTGGGCGGCGCGATCTTGTTGTCATCCACCTTCACCGGCCCACCGGGCATGGAATCAAGGCACTGGCGGATGATCTTCAGGCTTTCGCGCATTTCCTCCATGCGCACAAGATAGCGGGCGTAGCAATCGCCGGTCTTGCCCACGGGAACCGAAAACGAAACCCTGTCATAGGCATCATAGGGCTGGGCCTTGCGCAGATCCCAGGCCACGCCGGAACCGCGCAGCATCGGCCCGGTAAAGCCCCAGTCGATAGCCTCCTCTTCGGAGGCGATGCCGATATCGACGGTGCGCTGCTTGAAGATCCTGTTGTCGGTCAGCAGCGCCTCGACATCGTCGAGATGCGCGGGAAACCGATCCGCGAAGGCGCGAATGTCATCCATGAGGCCCGGCGGCAGATCACGAAACACGCCCCCGGGGCGGAAATAGGCGGCATGGAGCCGGGCGCCGGAAGCGCGCTCGTAGAACTCCATCAGGGTTTCCCGTTCCTCGAATCCCCAGAGCAGGGGCGTCATGGCTCCGACATCGAGGGCCATCGTGGTGATGTTGAGAATATGGTTCAGGATCCGGCTGATCTCGGCATAGAGCACACGGATATACTGGGCACGCAGGGGTGGGGTGATGCCCAGCAGACGTTCCACAGCCAGGGCAAAGGCATGTTCCTGGGCCATGGGGGCCACATAATCCAGCCGGTCGAAATAAGGAACCGCCTGAAGGTAGGTCTTGTACTCGATCAGCTTTTCGGTGCCGCGGTGCAGAAGGCCGATATGCGGATCCGCACGCTCGACAACCTCGCCATCCAGTTCAAGGACAAGGCGCAGAACGCCATGGGCTGCCGGATGCTGGGGGCCGAAATTGATGGAATAATTCTCGATCCGCTGCTCAGCCATCGGACTTCCCCTGTGCGGCGGGCGAATCGGGCGTAGCCTTCTCGTCACCCGGAAGAGCGGCTCTTATGCGTTCCGCCCCTTCCCAGGGACTGAGGAAATCGAAGTTGCGGAACTCCTGGGTCAGCCGGACCGGCTCGTAGACCACCCGCTTCTGTGCGTCATCATAGCGCACCTCGCGATAGCCGGTCAGGGGGAAGTCCTTGCGAAGCGGGTGCCCCTCGAAACCATAATCCGTCAGGATCCGGCGAAGATCGGGATGGCCGGAGAAAAGAATGCCATAAAGATCCCAGACCTCGCGTTCCCACCATCCCGCCGCCGAAAAGACATCGACCACCGACGGTACCGGCACCCCTTCCGACGTCGAGAGCTTTACCCGAAACCTGAGATTCTGCGACATGCCGAGCAGGTGATAGACGACATCGAAACGCTCGTCCCGTTCGGGGTAATCGACCCCGCACAGATCGATCAGCTGATTCAGCCGCAAGCCGGCATCATCGCGCAAGGTCTTCAGAACGGGAACGATCGCATCGCGCCTGATGGTCAGGGTGATTTCACCCAGGACGACCCGGGAGTCCAGAAGATGATCGCCCAGAAGTTCCCTTGCGCGCTCTTCGTAATCGCCCAGTCCCTCGTCGGGGCTCCTGTCGTCGCCTTCCATCATCACCGTTCAGCGCCTCAGGGTTCCGGTGCGGCGAATCTTCTTCTGCAGTTGCAGAATGCCGTAAAGAAGGGCCTCCGCCGTGGGCGGACAGCCGGGAACATAGATATCCACGGGAACGATCCTGTCGCAGCCGCGCACGACCGAATAGGAATAATGGTAATAGCCGCCGCCATTGGCGCAGGAACCCATGGAAATGACCCACCGGGGTTCGGCCATCTGATCGTAGACCCGGCGCAGGGCCGGGGCCATCTTGTTGGTCAGGGTTCCGGCGACGATCATCACGTCGGACTGGCGCGGGCTGGGACGGAACACCAGCCCGAACCGGTCGAGATCGTAACGGCTTGCGGCGGTCTGCATCATCTCCACCGCGCAGCAGGCGAGGCCGAAGGTCATGGGCCAGAGCGACCCGGTGCGCGCCCAGTTCACGAGCTTGTCGAGATTGGCGATGACAAAGCCCTTGTCGCGAAGGTCGCCGGCGACCTGATCCATCACCCTGTCGCGTGACAGGGTGCCTGAGCCGGCCCCCATCGGGGATGTCCTGTCATGGGATGTTTTGTCGTGGAGAGACATGCTCAACCCTCCCGCCGCCACGAACACGCAAAGGGCCTGATGGCACCCCATGCCGCCCGCGCAGCCTGTTCACGGGTCTCATGGTCTAATCCCATTCCAGAGCCCCTTTCTTCCATTCGTACACGAAGCCTACGGTCAGGATCAGCAGGAAGATCATCATCGACCAGAATCCCAGCATCCCGATATCACCAAGGGCGATCGCCCAGGGGAACAGGAAGGCAACTTCAAGGTCGAAGATGATGAACAGGATCGCCACCAGGTAGAAGCGCACATCGAAACGGCCGCGCGCATCATCGAAGGGATCGAACCCGCATTCATACGGGCTGAGCTTTTCGGAATCGGGTTTCTGACGGGCGGCGATGAAGGACGCAAGAACGATGATCAGGGCAAGGCCCGAGGCCAATCCAAGGAAAATCAGGATGGGAAGGTAGTCAACCAGCAGGGCTTGCATCACGCGAACCGTTTTACCTTCTCGCTCGAACTCGCTCGAACCTTCGCCCCTCGGGCACCGCGCGACGACGGAACCGGGGTCAGATTAGCGACAAGCCCCCCGAATGAAAAGGGCCGATTACCGGATTCGCTCCCTTCTTGCGCAGCATCCCGCGAAGAATGGAAACGGAAAAAGGGCAGATGGCGGGAGTGACGGGACTCGAACCCGCGGCCTCTGGCGTGACAGGCCAGCGCTCTAACCAACTGAGCTACACCCCCGCTGAATGCCCTGGCCATGCAGGACCGTCAGGGAGCGCCTGTGTACTGCCACGGCCGGGCCCTGTCAAGCCACCGGCAATGCGCCGGGCAGGACGAAGGGACCAGCATCCGGTCCGCGACCGGGCCCTCCCGGATGACGGAACGAAATGGTGGGCGGTGACGGGTTCGAACCGCCGACCCTCTCGGTGTAAACGAGATGCTCTTCCAGCTGAGCTAACCGCCCATGAGGCCAAGACTAACGCGAGGACAGGGTTCAGGAATACCGAAAACGCAACATGGACAACCACCCGAAACCGGTTGCGCTCTCTTCGCCTGCCCCTTGATGACCCTGGTCTGTATGGCCCTGTTTCCGGATGGCTATCCGGATGGCCCTGTCTTCGGTGTATTTCCACGGTGTTCCCGCAGGTTTCCGGAGGCCCGGGATACCCCTTCACGGCCTGGGGCAAAGGCACTGCCGATGCAAGGCTTTCTGCAGGGTCCGTCGTCCGGTGGCCCGGGCGCGAGAAACCCGTGTGCAAGAAAAAGGCGTGCAAGAAAAAGGGGCCGGGCGCAGCCTGCGACCAGCCCCTGATTCAGACATGGCGCGGTCAGGAGTTGACGGTATCCTTCAGCCCCTTGCCGGCCTTGAACTTCGGCTGCTTCGAAGCAGGAATGTTGATGGTCTCGCCGGTGCGCGGATTGCGACCGACCGAGGCCTTCCTGCTCGCCACGTTGAAGGTGCCAAACCCGACGAGGCGAACATCGTCACCGCCCCTCAACGCCCCGGAGATGGTGTCGAAGACACTGTCGACAGCTTTTGCGGCATCGCTTTTGGAAAGCCCCGCTTCGTTCGCCACGGCGGCAACGAGATCGTTCTTGTTCACTGCAACCCCCTTGATTGGATAGTGTCCGTAGAAAACTGCCAGGGCCCAAGATTTCAGTCCCATGCAGGTGGACTCTAGGCAGACCTGAGCCCATTGGTCAATCGCAGAAACGAAGGTTTCAGGCCAATTTGCAGCTTTTTGAGAAGGCGCCGGGCGCAGCCGCAGGGACCGGGAACGGCCCGCAACACGCTACGGGGACAAGATCGGGATCGATACCCCATGGCAGGGAAATCGCGGCCCCATCCCCCGCTGATCCGGACCGCAATCCGGGCCGCGATCCTCAGCGGCTTTGGCCGAGGCGCCCATCTCCCCATGGGCCCTCGGCCGGAAGCGCATCAATGGGTCAGCACATCCCCGTGCTCGCCATCCTTGGATTTGGAAGCCACGGCCTCCACCTGATCCGGTTC
>JBJHAU010000040.1:0-12490 GCA_050480665.1 Alphaproteobacteria bacterium
CTCCGGCCATGGTGCCGGGATGCGGCAGGGCCGGGCAGTGATCAGACCCGGCACGATGTTTGTGGAGCCCGAACAAAGCCCATGCACAGGCGATGGCCATGGATTCTTCTGTTGGCCCCGGTGTTGGCCCCGGTGTTGACCCTGAGCCTCTTGCCCGGCCTGGCCCTGGCCTCGGCGGGCGCGCAGGTCACGCTGTGGGGGGGCAATACGGGTGCCGCGCCCGGCGATGGCGATCCGCGCCTCTGGTTGTTCCTTCTGGCGATCCTGATTCTGATCCTGCTGGCCCTGGTGCTGGTGTTGCGCACCCGCCAGCTGTCCCGGGAACGGATTCGCCATGTTCAGGACGATCTGGAGTTCACCCGCCTGGCCGTGGAAACGGCGGCCGATCCCGTCTACTGGGCGCGGGACGATGGAACGATCATCTATGTCAATACCGCCTCCTGCCGCGCCCTTGACAAGGATCGGGATTCGCTGGTCGGCCTTAAGGTATCCGATATCGATGAGGATCTCGCCACGGGCGTGCTGAAATTCACCACAATCCGGCGAACGCTTCGCAAGAAGGGCAGCCTTCGCCTGGTCACGCATCATCGCCGCAGGAACGGCACCATCTTTCCCGTGGATCTGACCCTCACCCACATGACGCATCAGGGGCGGGACTTTCTCTGCGCCATGGCCCGCGACATCACCGAACAGGAAGAGACAAGAGCCCAGCTGGCCCAGGCCCAGAAGCTGGAGGCTGTCGGCCAGCTGACCGGGGGAATCGCCCATGACTTCAACAACCTTCTCGGGATCGTTCTAGGCAACGCCGAACTGCTTGCGGAAAAGGCTCCCGAGCATGAGGCCTCCATCCGGCCGATCATCACCGCGGCCCAGCGCGGGGCCGAACTGACCCAGAGGCTTCTTTCCTTTGCCCGCCGCCAGCCGCTGGTGGCGGAGCCTGTCGCCCTTCGTCCCATGCTGGACTCGCTCCGCACCATGCTGACACGCCTGTTCGGGGCGACCATCACCATATCCGTGACTGCCGAACCCGGCCTGCCCCCGGCCCTTGTCGATGCGCCGAGCCTTGAGGCTACGCTGGTCAACCTTGCGATCAACGCCCGCGATGCCATGCCCGATGGCGGTCGCCTTTCCCTGGACCTTCGCCGTTTCGTACATGACAGGAAACCGGAAGACAGCCTGTCTCCCGTTCCCGGAATCTATCTGGAACTGACGATCCGCGACACCGGGATCGGCATGGATCCCCAGACCCTGGCGCAGGCGGTGGATCCCTTCTTCACCACCAAGGAAACGGGAAAGGGCAGCGGGCTCGGGCTGTCGATGGCCTATGGGTTCGCCCGGCAATCCGGGGGCTGGCTCAGGCTGGAAAGCGAGCCGGGTGTCGGCACCGTCGTCAGGCTCTATCTTCCCGCCGCGACCGGCAGGCAGGCCATCCGGACGATCCCTGCTCAGGCCCGGGAAACCGCCTCCGGAAGCCCTGTGGGGGCTCTTTCCGGTCGGGGGCGGACGATCCTTCTCGTCGAAGATGAGCCCGACATCCGCGCCATGATCCAACGAATGCTGGACGCCCTTGGTTTCCGGACGCTTGTCGCCGACTCCGTGGATGCAGCCCTGGCCCTGCTCCGGGAGCAGGGGGGATCGGAAGCGGCAGGGAGCACGGCGCCGGGAACCCAGCCGGTCGCTGCCGTGCTCTCCGATGTCGTGCTGCCGAAAGGGCGTTCCGGCCTCGATCTTGCCAGGAACCTTGGAACCACCCATCCCGGTCTTCCGCTGGTGCTGATGTCGGGCTATCCGGGAAGGAACGAGGATGACGAGGCTTTTGCATCCAGTGCCGGCCGGCCGTTTCTGCGCAAGCCCTTTACCCGCGATGCCCTTCTCCGGGCGCTGGCTCAGGCCATGGAGTCCGGAAGGCTGGAAGAGTCCGGAAGGTTGGAAGAGTCCGGGAAGCGGGAAAGGTCGGGAACGCCCGAAGCGTGAGGGGCAACGGGGGATGGCCGCATCGCTTCGGGCCGCCGCCGCCCCTTCCCGGGGGGATCGACGGCCGCAGCCCGAAGCGTCTAGACTGGCGGCGATGATCGCACCCCATGCCTTCCCTTCCGCCAACCACGACCGCCGTGCCCCCGGCGCCGTCATCGATCTTCTGCTGCTGCACTACACCGGCATGGCCACCAGCCGGGATGCGCTGGAACGGCTCTGCGCCACAGATTCAAGGGTCAGCGCCCACTATCTGATCGACGAATCCGGAAGGGTTCATGCCCTGGTCGATGAAGGTCGACGGGCTTGGCATGCCGGGGTCAGCGGCTGGGCCGGTCGATCCGACATCAATTCCTGCAGCATCGGCATCGAACTGGCCAATCCCGGCCATGACGGCGGCTGCCCCCCCTTTCCCGACCCTCAGATGGAGGCGCTGATCGCCTTGTGTCGGGAAATTCTCTCGCGTCATCCGATTCCGCCCTCTCGCGTTCTTGGCCATTCCGATGTGGCCCCGGCCCGCAAGCTCGATCCCGGTGAAGCCTTCGACTGGGCCCGGCTTGCGTCTGCGGGGATCGGCCTCTGGCCGCCGCCCGCAGAGACCCTGCCCCGCCCCGCGCCGGACGCCGCCACCCATGCCGCCTTCCTTCCTGCTCTGGGCCGCTTCGGCTATCCGCTCGACCTTGCCGCACCCGACCAGCTGATCGACGCCTTTCACCGCCATTTCCGTCCCGCAGGGCTGGGCGGCCCTGTCACCTGCGAGGATGCGGCCTGCCTTGCCTGGCTCAACGCGCGAGCGCATGACGACAAAGCGGAACAGGCCCGGGGCGAACGGGTGTAACAGGCCCTGGGGCTTGACCCGGACCGCGATCCTCCCCAGATTCATCGCGTGCCAGACGGCTGGATGACCGCTCCGCGCCCTGGCGCGGGGAGGAAAGTCCGGGCTCCACGGGAATACGGTGCCGGGTAACACCCGGCGGGGGCGACCCCAGGGAAAGTGCCACAGAAAGCAAACCGCCCGTCCGCGCCTTCGGGCCGGCGGGCAAGGGTGAAAGGGTGCGGTAAGAGCGCACCGCGCCGCCGGTAACGGCGGTGGCAGGGTAAACCCCACCGGGAGCAAGACCGAATAGGGATCCATGCCGCAAGGCAGGCGCATTCCCGCGCCGGATCCGGGTTGGTCGCATCAGGTGTCCGGTAACGGGCATCGCAGAGGAATGGTCATCACCCCTTCGCGGGAACAGAACCCGGCTTACAAGCCGTCTGGCCTCTACCCCCCCGTCGCGCCCCGTCCTTGCCGCACCAGCCGCACGCCGCAGCGGCGACGCGCCAGGCCCTGCCATGGCCCCGATGCGACAAGTTCCCCGACACGACACGGGCTTCACAAGGGCTTCACAAGGGCTTCGACGCAATAAGAACATAAACAGAACATATTGCCGCCCTATTGTCCCCCCAGCCTTCTTGACTTCGATGGACCCGGTCGTCGCGGCATGAACACTGGACGGCGGAGGCCCGCGTTTATCCATTGTTCACCATTGACGCCCATAATATCCCATGTTATCCCATGAAATCCCAGATCAGGGCTGGTTGGTGGTTTCCGCGAGCCTTTCGGGATGACGAAGCCGACGGGCCGCTGCGGCAGGCAGCCTTCCGGCTTCGGCGGGGCCTCGGAAAACAGCGAACGATGGGGGCGTGGATGGCGTTGTTTCTATCCACATACATCAACAAGGTGGACCGCAAGGGGCGGGTTTCCGTCCCTGCCCAGTTCCGCGCCACCCTGGCCTCCCAGGAGTTCAAGGGCATTGTCGCCTTCCGTTCCTTCCGCGAACGCGCGATCGAGGCCTCCGGCATGGATCGCATGGAGCGGCTTTCCGACAGCCTGGATGCCTTCGACCAGTTCTCGGCCGAACAGGATGCCCTGGCATCCACCATCTTTGCCGATGCCCATCCGATCCCGTTCGATGGCGACGGAAGAATCAGCCTGCCGCCGCTTCTTGCCGAACATGCCGGAATCGACACTTTGGCCGCCTTTGTGGGCTGTGGCCCCACCTTCCAGATCTGGAATCCCGAAGCCTTCGAACAGCATCAGGCCAGGGCCAGGGCCCTCGCGGCCAACCAGCGTGCGGCGCTTCGCCTGGCGCCGCGCGAGAAGGGCGGCTGAGGTGATCTCATGAATACGCCCAACCTTCCCCCCTTCGCACGGAAATCCGCCCCGACCCATGCGCCGGAAATGCAGGGTGCCGCACCGGCCCTGTCCTGCGATTCTTCGCTGTCCCACGAGCCGGTGCTGGTCGACGAGGTGGTGGCTGTGCTGGCCCCGCGCGAGGGAGAACTGCATGTCGATGGCACCTTCGGCGGCGGCGGCTACAGCCGCGCCCTGCTCGATGCTTCGGCCTGCACGGTCTGGGCCATCGACCGCGACCCCGAGGCGGTGGCGCGGGGCGAGGCTCTGGCCCGCGCCCGGCCCGGCCGGTTGACGATGCTGCATGGCCGCTTCGGATCGATGGAGACTTTGCTCGCCGCCCATGGGGTGACGGCGGTGGACGGAATCGTTCTCGATCTCGGACTGTCCTCCTTCCAGCTGGATGATCGGCGGCGCGGCTTTTCCTTCCGCGAGGATGGCCCGCTCGACATGCGCATGGACTTCGGCACCCCCCCGCCCGAAGACGGGCAGGAAAGCCGCCGGGCCATTGATGCCGCCACGCTTGTCAACAGCCTGGAAGAAAAGGCGCTGGCGGATCTTCTCTACCATTATGGAGAAGAGCGGCTTTCCCGGGCCATCGCCCGCGCCATCGTCGCCGCCCGCCTCGATGCCCCGATCCTGACCACCGCGCGCCTGGCCGCGATCGTGCGCGATACGGTCAACCGCCGCCGCCCGAAGGATGGCGGCGCCCGGGCCCGCATCGATCCCGCCACAAGAAGCTTTCAGGCCCTGCGCATCGCCGTGAACGATGAGCTGGGCGAGCTGGAACGTGGCCTTCTGGCGGCCGAACGCCTGTTGCGTCCCGGCGGCCGCCTGGCCGTGGTGTCCTTTCATTCCCTTGAAGACCGCAGCGTCAAGTCGTTTCTGTCCACTCGCTGCGGCTCTTCGGCGCGGCCGTCCCGTCACCAGCCGTCCCTTTCCTCCCGGGGGACGACAGGGATGGCCGCGCCTTCCTTCCATGTTCATCGAAGGCGGCCGATCCTTCCGACGGCAGACGAGATCGCCCGCAATCCCCGGGCACGATCCGCCCGCCTGCGCAGTGCGATCCGGACCGAGGCGCCACCCTTTCCCGCCTCCGCCCCGCTTCACAAGGGCGATGTCTGATGAACGGGCGCATGACCCTGCTTTGCCTGCTGCTGGCCGTGGCAGTCGGCTTCGGCCTGTTTCAGGTCAAACACCGGGTTCAGGCCCTGGAAGAGGAATGGCGAAGCCTGAACGCGGAACTTCTGCGTGAACAGGAACGGCTTCATGTCCTGAACGCGGAATGGGCGCATCTCAACCGGCCCGGCCGCCTCGAAGCCCTGAACGCGAGCCATCTTCACCTTGGCCCGATGAAGGCCGGACAGGCCTGGACCTCTTCCGGCCCCGGGGCTGTCACCCCGGCTCTTGGTGCGGAAGCGCGCGCCTTCGGCGGCGAAGATCAAGGGCTTCCCACCCTGGCCCGGCTGCCGATGCGCCCGGAAAAATCCCCCGACATCGCGATCGGGCCGGCCCTTCCCTCCCAACCCTCCCGATCAGAGGGACAGGCCACGGACGGCCCGTCCGCCGTCACGGTCGCGGCCGACAGGCAGGAGCTTCAGCGATGAACGCCCCCGCGCCGAAACCGCCGATCGACGGCGTCGTGAAGCAGGCTCTCGAAACCGGGCGCAACCGGCTGCTCGTCGGTGGAGTCCTGTTCGCCGTGGCCTTCGCTGCGATCGGCTTCCGGCTGGCCGATGTTGCCGTGGTCCAGCCCCAGACGGAACCCCGGATCGTCCAGAGCCATGAGCCCCTGCGCTACGCGGCGGAGCGGGCCGACATTGTCGACCGCAACGGCACCGTGCTCGCGACCTCGCTCCGCACGGCTTCGCTTTATGCCAATCCGCGCGAGGTTCCCAACGCCCGCGAGGCGGCCGAAAGGTTGAGCGCCATTCTTCCCGAGCTTCGCCAGAGCGAGATCGTGACCAAGCTCGACAACAACCGCAGCTTCGTCTGGCTGCGTCGGCACCTGACCCCGGATCAGCAGTTCGCGGTGAACAACCTCGGCATTCCCGGCCTTCATTTCCGCAAGGAGGAGCGGCGCATCTACCCGCAGGGTTCCCTGTTTGCCCATGTTCTCGGCTTTGCCGGTGTCGACGGCGTCGGCCTCGCGGGGATCGAAAAAAGTTTCGACGACACGCTGCGCGCCAGCCGCGATCCCCTGATGCTGTCCCTCGATGCGCGGGTGCAGCATGCCCTGCACCAGGAACTGACCGCCGCCATCGCCAATTTCCGGGCCATCGGCGGCACCGGCCTGGTGATGGATGTCCGCAACGGCGAAGTGATCGCCATGGTCTCGCTGCCCGATTTCGATCCCAATCATCCCGGGCTGGCGCCCTCCGGAACCCCGTTCAACCGGGCAAGCCTCGGGGTTTTCGAGATGGGATCCACCTTCAAGATCTTCACCACCGCCATGGCCATCGATTCCGGCAGGATCGCGATGGGCGACAGCTTCGATGCCAGTGCGCCGATCCGTGTCGCCCGCCACACGATTTCCGATTTCCGCGGACAGAACAGGTGGCTCAACGTTCCGGAAATCTTCATCCATTCGTCGAACATCGGTTCGGCCCGCATGGCCCTGCTGCTCGGCACTGAAACCCAGCAGGCCTATCTCGACCGCTTCGGCCTGACCCGCCCCGCCACCATAGAGCTGCCGGAAATCGGCGCGCCGATCCTTCCTTCCCCCTGGCGCGAGATCACCACCATGACCGTATCCTACGGCCATGGCATCGCCGTCAGCCCGCTTCAGCTGTCCCAGGCGGTGGCGGCGGTGGTCAATGGCGGGGTGCTTTATCCCTCCACCCTGCTCAAGGCCCTGCCGGGCGAGCGGCCCCGGGGAACCCGGGTCATCGCCGAATCCACATCGGATCAGATGCGACGGCTGATGCGTCTGGTAGTGCATGGCGGCACCGGCCAGAACGCCCATGCCGAAGGCTATGTCGTCGGCGGCAAGACGGGAACCTCTGAAAAGATCGGCCCGGGCGGCTACAACCGAAACAGGCTGATGTCATCCTTCGTCGGCGCCTTCCCGATGCATGATCCCCGCTATGTCGTGCTGGCGGTGATCGACGAACCACACGGCAACCCCTCCACCTTCGGTTTCGCCACCGGCGGATGGGTCGCCGCACCCGTTGTCGGCGCCGTGATCCGGCGCTCGGCCCCCCTGCTTGGCGTGCTTCCGGTGAATGAGGCCGATCCCGGGCTGAACGCCGCCCTCAACCTTGAGATTCCCCCCGCCACCCCGCGCCAGAAAGCCCGCGACCTTGCGTCTTTCTGAGCTGATCGACGACCGTCACGACAAGGAGTCCGGTTCCCTCATGCAAAGCCCCCTGAAACGGGATGTCGAGATCACCGGCCTGTCCTCCGATTCCCGGACGGTGAGGCCCGGCGATCTCTTCGCGGCGTTGCCGGGAGCCTCCGGCGATGGCCGGGCGCATGTGGAAGAGGCCGTCGCTCGCGGTGCGGCCGCGATTCTCGCCCCTGCCGGAAGCCGCCTTTCTCTCGACGACACCCTGCCCCTGATCGAGGATGCGGAACCGCGCCGCCGCCTTGCCCTGCTCGCCGCCCGGTTCTTCAGCGCCCAGCCCGGAATCATCTCGGCGGTCACCGGCACCAACGGCAAGACATCGGTGGCCGGCTTCGTCCGCCAGATCTGGCAGGCGCTCGGGCTGAAGGCCGCCTCGCTTGGAACCCTCGGCCTTGTCGCCCCCGGCATCGAGGAACCCGGCGGCCTGACCACCCCCGATTCGATCACCCTTCATCAGACCCTGGACCGGTTGAGCCGGGCCGATGTCAGCCATCTTGCGCTCGAGGCATCATCCCACGGGCTGGCCCAGTTCCGCCTCGACGGGGTGCGGCTGACCGCGGCCGGCTTCACCAACCTGACCCGCGATCATCTGGATTACCACGGCAGCGAAGCGGCCTATTTCGCGGCCAAGGCGCGGCTGTTCCGCGAGCTGCTGCCTGCGGACGGAACCGCCGTCCTGAACGCCGACGATCCCGTTTTCGAACCTCTTCGCGACGCCGTGGCCGCAAGAGGGGTGCGAATCCTTTCCTACGGCCGCAAGGGGCAGGACATTGCCATCGAGCGGATCACCCCGCAGAGCGCTGGCGGCCGCCCCGGCCAGCTTGTGGAACTGCGCCTCGGCGCGCGGACCCATCGCCTGCGCCTCGGGCTGGTGGGCGCCTTCCAGGTCAGCAATGTCGCCTGCGCCCTCGGGCTCGTTCTTGCCTGCGGCGGCGAACGGGAGGCCGTGCTGGAAACCCTTTCCGGATTGCAGGGCGCCCCGGGTCGGATGGACCCGATCGACGAGGCCGCCGATCAGGGACTCGCCTGTTTTGTGGATTACGCCCATACCCCGGATGCCCTGGCCCATGCCCTGGAGGCGCTGAGACCCTACACGGCCGGCCGCCTTGTCGTCGCATTTGGCTGCGGCGGCGATCGCGACCGCGGCAAGCGTGAAGACATGGGCCGTATCGCCGCCGCCCTGGCCGATCACCTGATCGTCACCGACGACAATCCGCGCAGCGAAAATCCGCAGGCGATCCGCGCCGCCATTCTCGATGGGGCGAGGGAATCCAAGGGAACCCGGAACGCCAGCACCTGCACGATCGCCGAAATCGGTGATCGCGGCCAGGCCATCGCCGAGGCCGTGGCCGGGCTTGTTCCCGGTGATCTTCTTCTGGTCGCAGGCAAGGGCCACGAACAGGGGCAGATCATCGGCGATCGCTGCCTGCCCTTTCATGATGCAGCGGTCATCCGGGCGGCTCTGGCGGCACGGCGGGGCCGATCATGATCGGCGCGGCAGGCACCACAATCGCGCCGGAAGGCCCTGTCCGGGCCGCGCTCTGGGAATGTGCCGAGGCGGAAGCCGCCACCGGCGGCCATTCAACCATGCCCTGGGCGGTCACCGGGGTATCCCTGGACAGCCGCACCCTTGCGGAAGGCGACCTGTTCGTGGCCGTTCAGGGGGAAACCCATGACGGGCACGATTACCTCAAGGCGGCTTTCGCCGCCGGCGCCGCAGCCGCCATGGTCAGCCGGATTCCCGCCGATCATGGCGACGGCAAACCCCTGCTGATCGTCGACGACACCTATTGCGGATTGCGCGCGCTGGCGCGGGCAAGCCGCAAGAGAACCCCCGCCCGTGTTCTCGCCGTCACCGGCAGCGTCGGCAAGACCAGCACCAAGGAAGCGCTGGCCCATGCCCTTGCGCCCTTCGGCCCGGTCGCGGCAACCCGGGGCAATCTGAACAATCGTTGGGGGGTTCCCCTGTCCCTCGCCCGCATGCCTGAAAAGAGCGCCTTCGGCGTGTTCGAGATCGGCATGAACCATGCGGGCGAGATCACTCCGCTGTCGCGGCTGGTCGCCCCGCACATCGCCATCATTACCGCCATCGAGGCCGTGCATCTGGAGCATTTCGACTCGATCGAGGGCATCGCCCGGGCCAAGGCCGAGATCTTCGATGGCCTGGCTTCGGATGGGGCGGTTGTTCTGAACCGCGACAACCCATGGTTCGATTTTCTCGCCGCCCGGGCCCGCGAACGCGGCATCAGCACGATCATCGGGTTTGGCGCCAGCGAGGGGGCCGAGGCGCGGCTTCTGGCCTATGAGCCGGGCCCGGAACCGGCATCGGCCCGGATCGAGGCCGAGATTCTGGGCCGGAGCCTGAAGATCACCCTGGCCCTGCCCGGCCGGCATTCGGCCCTGAACGCCATGGCTGTCCTTGCGGCCGCCGGTCTTGCCGGGGTCGATGTCAAGATCGCCGCCGAGGCTCTGGCCTCTCTCCAGGCTCCGGCCGGGCGCGGGCGGCTTCTCAGGGCTACGCTCGCGGAAGGCGGAACGATCCAGGTGATCGACGATGCCTACAATGCGGCCCCGGCCTCGATGGCCGCCGCGTTCCGGGTTCTGGCGGCACATCGCCCGGAAGGCCGGGGACGCCGGGTGGCCGTTCTTGGCGACATGCTGGAACTCGGCCCGGGTTCGGCCCGGGCCCATGCCGCCCTGGCCGAGGATCTTCTTGCGGCCGGTGTCGAGCTTGTCTTCACCACCGGGCACAACATGATCCATCTCGACGATGCCCTGCCGCGCCACATGCGCGGCGGCCATGCCGACAGTGTCGACGACCTCGTGGCGATGCTGCCGCGACAGCTGAAATCCGGCGATGTGGTGCTGATCAAGGCCTCCCACGCCCAGAATCTCGGACGCCTCGTGGCATCCCTGACAGATCCCGCAACCCCTAACGCCGATCCCGGCCCCCGGAACGGAAGGTGATTGTTCATGCTCTATAACCTTCTGTTCCCGCTTGCCGACCAGTTTCCCCTGCTGAACCTGTTCCGCTACATCACCTTCCGGACCGGCGGGGCGGTGATGACGGCCCTGATCGTCTGTTTCGTGACCGGCCCCGCCGTGATCCGCTGGCTGAAATCCCGCCAGCGCAACGGCCAGCCGATTCGCGAAGACGGCCCGGAAGGGCATCTCCTGACCAAGAAGGGCACGCCCACCATGGGCGGTTTCATCATCCTTCTGGGGCTGGCCGTGGGCACCCTTCTCTGGGCGGACCTGACCAATTCCTATGTCTGGATCGTGCTTCTTGTCACCCTTGGTTTCGGTGCCATCGGCTTTGCCGACGACTATCTGAAACTGACCAGAATGAACCATCGCGGCCTGCCCGGGCTGTTGCGCCTGGGCCTTGAGGTTCTGATCGCCCTGATCGCCGCCCTGTGGGTGATGGAGGTCATGCGCTCGCCGCTCGATACCCAACTCGCGGTACCGTTCTTCAAGGACATTCTGATCAATCTGGGATGGTTCTTCCCGGTCTTCGCGGTGTTCGTGATGGTCGGCGCTTCCAACGCCGTGAACCTGACCGACGGCCTGGATGGTCTCGCCATCGTGCCGGTGATGATCGCCGCCGCCTGTTTCGCCCTGATCGCCTATCTGGTGGGCAATGTGGTCTTCGCCAATTACCTGCAGATCCATTTCGTGCCGGGAACAGGAGAGCTTGCGGTTCTTTGCGGAGCCCTGGTCGGGGCCTCGCTCGGATTTCTCTGGTTCAACGCCCCGCCGGCCATGGTGTTCATGGGCGATACCGGATCGCTGGCGGTGGGCGGGGCGCTGGGGGCCATCGCCGTGGTGACCAAGCACGAACTGGTGCTGGCGATCATCGGCGGGCTGTTCGTGCTGGAGACCGTCTCGGTCATCGTGCAGGTGGCGTCCTACAAGCTGACCGGGCGGCGAATCTTCCGCATGGCCCCCTTGCACCATCACTTCGAGAAGAAAGGGTGGGCGGAACCGACCATTGTCATCCGCTTCTGGATCATCGCCATGGTGCTGGCCCTGATCGGGCTGGCCACGCTGAAGCTCAGGTGAGCCGATGATCACGATTCCCGGCATCTCCGGCAAGAGGTTCGCGGTGATGGGGCTTGGCGCATCCGGCCTTGCCGCAGCGCGATCCCTGATGCGCTCCGGGGCCGAGATCCGCGCCTGGGACGACGATCCCGCCCGGCGCGACGCGGCCAGAGGCGAGGGCCTGACCGTGACGGCAATCGACGGCCCCTGGCTGGCCGGGGCCGAGGCGCTCGTGCTGAGCCCCGGAATCCCGCATCGCTTTCCCGCCCCCCATCCGGTCGCGGCCGAGGCCGGCAAAAGAAACGTTCCGATCCTCTGTGATGTGGAGTTGCTGGCGCGGGCGCAGGGCCCTGCCCGTTTCCTCGGGATCACCGGAACCAACGGAAAATCGACGGTGACAGCCCTGCTCGGCCATCTGTTCCGCGCGGCGAACCGTCCCTTCGCCCTGGGCGGGAATTTCGGCCCGCCCGCCCTTGGCCTTGCCTCGCTCGATAAGGAAGGCCGCTATATCCTGGAACTGTCCAGCTATCAGCTGGAGCGCATGACGACCGCCGTCATCGATATCGCGGTGCTGATCAACATCACCTCCGATCATCTCGACCGCCACGGCGGAATGCAGGGCTATGTCGCGGCCAAGGCGCGCCTGTTCGACCTTCTGCGCGGGTCGGGAACCTCTCCGGCCACAGCGGTGATCGGGGCCGATGATCCAGATTGCCTGGCCATCGCCGCCCGGCTTGCCGACAGGGCGGATCTGCGCCTTTTGCCCGTGTCGGGCAACCGGGTTCCCCCGAACGGGATCGGCACCGAAGGCAGCCTGCTTCTGGATGCCCGCGAAGGCACGCCGCGTCCACTGTGCGATCTTGCCTCGGCTGCAGCGCTGCGGGGCGAGCACAATCGCCAGAACGCCGCCGCCGCTGCTGCCGCGGCCCTCGCGGCAGGCATCGCCCCGGAAACCG
>JBJHAU010000041.1:0-12201 GCA_050480665.1 Alphaproteobacteria bacterium
CGGTGATACCGAGGGCCACGAAGAAGGCTCCGACGTCGGGATTGAGCGGCGCCCCGCCCGAGATCAGGAAGCGCAGCCGCCCGCCGAACCGGGCACGGACCTTCCGGCGGACGAGACTGTCGAGAATCCGGTTCTCCAGCCGTTCGGCGAAGGTCAGTCCCGGGGTTTCCTGCTGCGCCCTGATTCCCAGCGCCAGCGTGCGCCGGAACAGCGCCTGCCGCCAGCGGGGCTGGCGTTTGAGTCCGGCAAGGATACGCGCCTGGAACACCTCGAACAGTCTCGGCACGGCGGTCATTACCGAGGGGCGTACATCGGCCATGTCCTGAAGCAGGGTTTCCGGGCCGCCGGCATAGGTGATCCTTGCCCCGATGGAGATGGGATAGGCCTGGCCCGCCGTGTGTTCGTAGGAGTGGGACAGGGGAAGAAAGGACAGGAACACCTCATCGCCGATTCCGACGTGACGGAACAGATGGGTGATTCCCTCGATATTGGCAAGGATGGCGCCATGGCTCAGCATGACCCCCTTCGGGCGTCCTCCGGTGCCCGAGGTATAGATGATGCAGGCGGTATCCTGCGGCCCCGGCGGGGCAGGCGGCGGTCCGTTCGAGGCGCCGGAGACCAGCGAATCCCAGGCGTGAATCTGCAACCCCTCACGCGGTGCAGCGAGGGGAGGGGCGGCTTCCGCCCCAGCGGGCGGCGATGGGGGGAAGGTGATGACATGGTTCAGGCTTTCGGCCTCCGCGGCTGCGGCGAGCAGCCGGTTGGTCAGGCTTGCGCCCGAGACCAGCGCGGCCAAGGCTCCGCTGTCCTGCAGCAGATAGGCCAGTTCATCCGCCGTGCTGGTGGTATAGGCGGGCACGGTGATCGCTCCTGCAGCCATGATCGCCATGTCGGCGATCAGCCATTCAGGCCGGTTTTCGGCGATCAGTGCGACCCGGTCGCCGGGCATGATTCCAAGCCCGGCCATGGCGCGAGCGAGCCTTGAGACCGTGTCTCCGGTCTCACGCCAGCTGATCTGTCGCCATGCGCCATCGGAACGGGCGGAAAGGAAGATGGAATCGCCCCGGGCGGCGACCTGATCGAAAAAGAGTGCGACAAGCGATGGCCTGGTATCGCCCTTCAGGGCCGTTGCGGCGGTCTCGGCTGCGGTCATCGGGGATCCTTCGCGTGGCGGGCCTGCCCAGGGTGCCGGGGCCAGAGGCCACCGGGGGGGGCGGACAGGTCATGATGGGCCTTGCCTTTCTCGGTCGTGGTCACGATCCTACAGAGACCTCGATCCCAGTGACAAGGCCCGCACGAGGATCAGGGGCGGCCCGGGCCTTGCCCGTTTTCCGCCGCCTCGCCTCAAGGCCTCTTTCATGCCAGAGTTTTCACATACCGAAGTTTTCACATGCCGGAGTTTTCCATGCCTGATCTTTCCCCCGCCACCGCCGCGTTCCGCACGACCCTGAGGCGTGATGTCAGGGCGCCTTCCGGCGCCGATGCCCATGCCGATGCCCTGCCGCGCTGGTCGCTCGACGATCTTTACTCCGGTCCTCACGCCCCCAGATTGTCCCGCGATCTTGCCCGGGCGGAACGCCGGGCCAGTGCCCTCGAAGCGCGTGCCCGGGGCAAGGTGGCGGCGATGTCCGGGGCAAGGCTGGGCGAGGTGGTGGCCGAGTATGAAGCCATCGACGAAAGTCTCGCGCGGGTGCAATCCTACGCCCAGCTCCTTCATGCCGCCGAGACCAGCGATGCGGAAATCGGACGCTTCTACCAGACCGTTTCGGAACGGACGAACGCCATCGCCACCCGGCTTCTGTTTCTGAGCCTGGAAATCAACCGCCTGCCAGAGCAGGCCATGCGCCGGAAGCTGAAAGCGGCATCCCTGGCCCGCTACGCCCCCTGGATTCGTGATGTTCGGGCCTGGCGCAAGCATCAGCTTGCCGATGATCTCGAACGGCTCCTTCATGAAAAGGCGCCTTCGGGACGTTCCGCCTGGGTGCGCCTGTTCGATCAGACGATGGCCGGCCTTCGCTTCCCCGTGGGGGGTCGTTCCCTGACCACGGCCGAGGCGCTGAACCTTCTGTCGCACCCCGCCCCGAAACGACGCAAGGCGGCCGCGCTTGCCATCGGCAAGGTTCTGGAACAGAACGGCCCGACCTTTGCGCTGATCACCAACACCCTGGCCAGGGACAAGGAAACCGAAGATCGCTGGCGCAGGCTTCCCCGCCCGGTTTCGGGGCGCAACCTGTCCAACCAGGTCGAGGACAAGGTCGTGGATGCGCTGGTCGGGGCGGTGAAGGCCGCCTATCCCCGGCTGTCCCATCGCTATTACCGGCTGAAGGCGTCATGGATGGGAAAGCCTGTCCTCGACTACTGGGATCGCAACGCGCCCCTGCCCGGCGGCAGGGACAAAACCATTCCCTGGCCCGAGGCCGAGGCCATGGTGCTCGATGCCTATCGTGCCTTTTCGCCCGAGATGGCCAGGATCGCCGAACGCTTCTTCCGTCGTGGCTGGATCGATGCCGAGCCCCGGCCGGGCAAGGATTCCGGAGCCTTCTCTCATCCCACGGTGCCGAGTGTGCATCCCTATATCCTGATGAACTATCAGGGAAAGAGCCGGGATGTGATGACCCTGGCCCATGAGCTCGGCCACGGGGTGCATCAGGTTCTGGCCGCGCCGCGCGGGCATCTGCTGGCCGATACCCCGCTCACCCTTGCCGAGACGGCCTCCGTGTTCGGCGAGATGCTGACCTTCCAGAGTCTGCTCGATACGAGCCCCCCGGCCCGCAGGAAGCGGCTGATCGCCGGCAAGGTGGAAGACATGCTGAACACCGTAGTGCGGCAGATCGCCTTTTACGACTTCGAAAGCCGGGTTCATGATGCGCGCCGCGAGGGCGAGATCGGCCCGGGCCAGCTTTGCGATCTGTGGATGACGGTTCAGGGCGAAAGCCTTGGCCCGGCGATCCGGCTCGATGATACCTATCGCTGGTACTGGAGCTACATTCCGCACTTCATCCATTCGCCGTTCTATGTCTATGCCTATGCCTTCGGCGATTGCCTCGTGAACTCGCTCTATGCAACCTACCGCGAGAGGCCGGAGGGATTCCAGGATCGCTATCTTGACATGCTGCGCGCCGGCGGAACCCTTCGGCACAGGGATCTTCTGCGGCCGTTCGGGCTGAATGCCGCCGATCCCGCATTCTGGGAACGCGGGCTGGGCATGATTGAATCGCTGATCGACGAACTCGAGTCTGCCTAGCCCCGCAATGCGGCCTTTCGGGTTGCCGCCATGGCAAGGATTGCTGCGGCAAGGGTGCCGGTGGCGCCGATGGCCAGGATGATCATCAGGGGCTCCGGGCTTTTCTGGTAGAACAGGCCGAAGATCTGCGAGAACAGGGCGGCGCAGACCATCTGCATGAAGACGCCGATTCCCGCCGAGGTGCCCGACCGTGACGGGAAGATGTTGATCGCTGCCGCCTGGGCGTTGGGAAGGCTCAGCCCCTGGGAAAGGGTCAGGAAAAAGCCCGGCAGGAACAGGGACAGCGGGCTGTGGATGCCGAGGGCCAGCAGGAAGGTGACGGTCATGGCCGAAGCGAACAGGATCAGGCTTCCCGCAAGAACCATCACCTCGCTCGGAATCCGCCCGCTGAGCCGGGTCGAGATCAGGTTTCCAAGCCAGTAGCCGAAGGAAAAGGCAAAGAAATACAGGCCGAATTCCACGGCCGGTCGATCCAGGATATCGCGCATCAGGAAGGCCGAGCCCGAGACCAGGGTAAAGAAGGTGCCCGAGGCAAGCCCGGTCTGGGCCATGAAGGCGGCGTAGCGAAGGTCGGAGAAGAGAGAGGGAAAATCGCGCAGAAGATTGACCCCCGTTGCCTGCCCGCCCCCTCCGGGCCGGCTTTCGCCCAGAACCAGGAAGGATGAGGCAAGGATCGCCGCGCCGCACAGGGTCGCGAACCAGAAGATCGAGCGCCAGCCGTAATGGTCGACAAGCCAGCCCCCGATGGGCGGGGCGATCATCGGCATCAGGGTATAGGCCATGGTGAGATAGGCGATCACCTTGACAAGGCGGTCCGCGCCGAACACGTCGCGGGCGATGGCGCGCGAGAGAACAAGGCCGCAGGCGGCGCCGGCTGCCTGCAGGAACCGGGCGATCATCAGGATCTCGATGCTGTGGGCGAGCAGGGCCAGACCGCTGCCAAAAGTGAACAGGACAAGGCCGCCGAGAAGCACCGGCCGGCGACCCAGCCGATCCGAGAGAGATCCGTAGGCCAGGGTCATGAAGGCCATGGTGAACAGCGACAGGCTGAAGCTGAATTGGGCCACGGCCTCGCTGACCTCGAAGGCGCCGCGCACGGCGGGCATGACCGGCAGATACAGATGCACGGCCAAAGGGCCGGTCGCGCTGATCACGCCCAGGGCAATGGCGATGGCCGCCTTTGAACGGGGGGTGGCGGAACCCGATGAGGAACCGGGCGCGGAACCGGGCATGGCATGCTTTCTGGCGTGTGAAGGGGCGGCAGGGATCACGGGGGGCAGAGCCGAGGGATGGCGCAGTCTAGTGGCGCAGTCTAGCAGATCGACGGTGCTGATGGCGCGGCGAAGCGCCGTGTCGGTCGTGGGGTCTGAAGTGGGGTCGGTCGGGGGGGGTGGACGTGTGGATCGGATGTGGGGCTTGGCAAACATGATCCGGTTGTGCATTGTGCGCCGAAATCATGCCGTGCTTCTGTCGACCATCGCGAAGATTGCGGCGGCCGTTGCCTTTTCCTTGTGTCCTCATTTGTGTCCTCATCCCCGATCCGGAGAGCCTTTCGTCCCATGAAACTTGCCATCCCGAAGGAACGCGAAGATCAGGAATACCGCGTTGCGGCGACCCCGGATTCGGTCAGGAAATTTGTCGCCATGGGATTGGCGGTGACCGTGGAATGTGGGGCCGGTCTGGAGTCCGGGATCGCGGATCAGGCGTTCGCCGAAGCTGGCGCGGATCTTGCCGCCGATCCCCTTGCCATGCTGGCCGAGGCGGATATCGTCCTCAGGGTCCGCCCGCCCTCGGCCGAGGAACGTTCCGCCATGCGCCGGGGCGCCACGCTGATCGGAATGCTCGCACCGCTGGCCCGGCCCGATGAGGTTGAAGCCTATGCGGCAGCGGGGATCGATGCCTTTGCCATGGAACTGGTGCCCAGGATTTCCCGCGCCCAGTCGATGGATGTGCTCTCCTCACAGGCGAATCTAGCCGGATACAAGGCCGTGCTCGATGCCGCGGCGGAGTATCGCCGGGTGTTCCCGATGATGATGACGGCGGCCGGATCGATCGCGCCGGCGCGCGTCTTCGTGATGGGGGTCGGGGTTGCCGGCCTTCAGGCGATCGCCACCGCCAGGCGTCTTGGCGCGGTGGTGTCTGCCACCGATGTTCGTCCGGCCACCCGCGAACAGGTGGAATCCCTCGGCGGAAAATTCGTCATGGTCGATTCGGACGAGGCGGATTCGGCCGAGACCGCAGGCGGCTATGCCCGCGACATGTCGGAAGATTACAAGGCCCGGCAGGCGGCCCTGATCGCCGAGACCATTGCCAAGCAGGATATCGTGATCACCACCGCCCTGATTCCGGGCCGCCCCGCCCCTGTCCTGGTGGATGAGGCGATGGTGCAATCCATGCGTCCGGGCTCGATCATCAACGATCTTGCCGTGGAAGCCGGCGGCAACTGCGCCCTTTCGGAAAAGGGCAGGATCGTCCGCCGCCACGGGGTGACCATCATCGGCCATCTGAACGTGCCTTCCCGCGTCGCCGAGGAGGCAAGCCGCCTGTACGCCCGCAATCTTCAGAACTTCCTTGCGCCGATGGTCGATTCCGAGAAGGGAGCGCTGGCCATCGACTGGCAGGACGAGATCGTTGCCGGTTCCGCCCTGACCCACGACGGCGCCGTGATTCACCCGCAATTCCTCAAGGGAGACGCCTGATGGAGGCTGTCGCCGCCGATCCGTTCGTGTTCCGGCTCGCCATTTTCGTGCTCGCCATCTTTGTCGGCTATTACGTTGTCTGGTCGGTCACTCCGGCCCTGCACACGCCGCTGATGAGCGTGACCAACGCGATTTCCTCGGTCATCATCGTCGGGGCCCTGATCGCCGCCGGGCCGGAAGATTTCGCCTTGTCCAAGATGTTCGGGCTGATCGCCATCGCCCTGGCCTCTGTCAACATCTTCGGCGGGTTCACGGTCACGCAGAGGATGCTGGGCATGTACCGGAAAAAGCCCAGGGTGCCTCTGTCCCCGAAATCCTCCCCCCCTTCCGGATCCTGAGGAGCGCCTCATGTCTGCCAATCTTGCGGCGCTGCTGTATCTTGTCGCCTCGGTTCTCTTCATCATGGCGTTGCGGGGGCTGTCCAGCCCGGAAACCTCGCGCCGGGGCAATGTCTTCGGGATTGCCGGCATGGTGCTTGCGGTCGGAACGACCGTGGCGATGCCCGGTGTGGTCAGTTTCGGCGAGATCGCCGCGGCCATCCTGCTTGGCGGCGCCATCGGCACGACCATTGCCCTTCGGATCCAGATGGCGGCCATGCCGCAGCTGGTGGCGGGATTTCATTCCCTGGTGGGTATGGCGGCGGTTCTGGTCGCGGCGGCGGCGTTCTACAATCCCGCCGAATACGGCATTGTCGATGCGACCGGGGCCCTGAAATTCGCGAGCCGAATCGAAATGGCGCTGGGTGTCGTCATCGGGGCGATCACCTTTTCCGGTTCCGTGGTGGCCTTCACCAAGCTTCAGGGCCTGGTTTCCGGCAATCCCGTGGTGTTCCGGGGCCAGCATCTGCTGAATCTCCTGATCGCTCTCGTGATCATCGGATTCATCGTCGCCTTTTCCGCATCCCCCGATCCCCGCTGGTTCTGGGCCATGACCGCCCTGGCCTTCCTGATCGGATTCCTGCTGATCATTCCCATTGGCGGCGCCGACATGCCGGTGGTCATTTCGATGCTGAATTCCTATTCGGGCTGGGCGGCGGCGGGAATCGGGTTCACGCTGGAAAACAATGCCCTGGTGGTGACCGGCGCGCTTGTGGGCTCTTCGGGCGCGATCCTCAGCTACATCATGTGCAAGGGGATGAACCGATCCTTCATCAGCGTGATTCTCGGCGGTTTCGGCGGGGAAGGCGAGGCCCTCGCGGGCGGTGGCGGGGGGGATCGTCCGGTCAAGGCGGGCTCGGCAGAGGATGCGGCCTTCATCATGAAGAACGCTTCGCGCGTCATCATCGTTCCCGGCTACGGGATGGCGGTGGCCCAGGCGCAGCACGCCCTGCGCGAAATGGCCGATCTTCTGAAGGCGGAAGGGGTCGAGGTCTCCTATGCCGTGCATCCCGTGGCCGGACGCATGCCCGGTCACATGAACGTGCTGCTGGCCGAAGCCAATGTGCCCTATGACGAGGTGTTCGAGCTGGAACAGATCAACTCGTCGTTCCAGACGGCGGATGTCGCCTTCGTGATCGGTGCCAATGATGTCACCAATCCGGCGGCCCGGGACGATTCCTCAAGCCCGATCTTCGGCATGCCGATCCTTGATGTGGACAAGGCACAATCGGTCCTGTTCGTGAAACGCTCCCTCTCTGCCGGTTATGCCGGGATCGACAACACCCTGTTCTATCGCGACAACACGATGATGCTGTTCGCCGATGCGAAGAAGATGTGTGAAGAGATCGTGAAGGCGCTGGGCTGAAGGGCGCGTTCCCTTCTTCCCCTTTCCTGAAAGGCAAAAGGCCTGGCCCTGAAAGGGAAAAGGTCAGGCACGGCAGCCCCGCCGTTCGGGCAGGCGGATCCGGGCTTCATGCCCCTGTACGCTGATGCACAAGGGACCATGACGCACAAGGGCAGCGGGATCCCCGGGTATCGGGATCACGGAATGTCGGGGTGTCGGAAAATCGTGTTTCGGGATTCCGGCGATGCCGGGAACGCCGGGGGTCAATACCCTTCGCGATCCATCCGCTTGCGCATCAGCTTCCGGTAACGGCGGACAGCCTCGGCCTTCTCGCGGGCTCGCCGCTCCGAGGGCTTTTCGAAGCTGCGGCGCATCTTCATCTCGCGATAGATGCCTTCGCGCTGCATCTTCTTTTTCAGGGCACGCAGCGCCTGATCGACATTGTTGTCCTTGACCGATACCTGCACGGAAACCAACCTTCCTTTCGAAACAGCTCGAAATTGATCGACTTTGTTCGACTCGTCTCTTCGCCCGTCTGCTTTCGCTGGCGTGCCTTGGCGTGCCGGCCTTCACTTGCCTGCATCCCCGCCCAACCACAGGATGGGGCGACATGCAAAAGGGGGCAGCCCGCAGCAGCAGCAGCGGGAAACGCGGCTCATAGCACCTTTTCCATGGCCTGTGAAGGGGGCTGTGAAAGAGGCAGGGGAAAATCACGCCTTTCTTTCTGCATCTTTGCCCTGCATAGTGCCTGTCATGGCCATTCTCAAGATCGCCAGGATGGGCAATCCTGTATTGCGTGAGGTAGCGCAACCGGTCGCGGATCCGTGTGCGCCGGCGGTTCATGCGCTTGTCAGGGACATGGTGGAAACCATGATCGATGCTGGCGGCGCGGGCCTTGCCGCGCCCCAGGTTCATGTGCCCCTCAGGATCGTGATCTTTCGGCTGCCCGAATCTCCCGCACCCGAGGGTCGGGCCTATGATCGGTCCAGCCTCGGGGCAGTCCGGGTTCTGGTGAATCCCGAGATCACGCCAATCGGCACGGAACGCGAATGGGGGTGGGAGGGCTGTCTCTCCCTGCCCGGTCTGCGTGGAATCGTGCCGCGTCACCGGGCGATCCGCTACCGGGCGACCGGGCTCGACGGCGTGACGATCGAAACCGAGGCCGCTGGTTTCCACGCCAGGGTCGTCCAGCATGAGTGCGACCATCTTGATGGCACCCTTTATCCCATGCGCATGACCGATCTTCGGCTTCTGGGATTCGTGGAAGAATGGGATCGCCACCCGCTGCCTCTGGATCAGGATGTCGTGTCCGGGGGCGCGGCCTCGACTTCGAAGAGTCGCGATCCTGAGGCTGGCGATCCGAAAACCGGGGAACGGACGGCGATGGAAGACGAGGCTGGATGAACGCACCCTTTTCCCTTGAGCAGGCCCGGGAGCTGATTCTTTCCGCCTTCCTGCATCATGCTCCCTTTGATGGCTGGTCATCCCGTGCCCTGACCGCCGCCATCGGCGACAGCGGGCTTGATGAACCCCGTGCCCGCCTTGCCTTTGAAGGTCCGGGCGATGTCGCGGCGGCTTATGCGGCGATGGCCGACCTTCGGATGATGGCCGCCCTGGCAGACGAGCCGCTTGAGGACATGAAGATCCGCGAGAGAATCGCCCGGGCCGTGATGCTGCGCCTCGAACAGGCCGCAGGGGAGCGCGAGGCGGTGCGCGCGCTGATGGTGTTTCTCGCCCTTCCGGGAAACCAGACCCTGGGGTTGCGCCTTCTGGCGCGAACGGTGGACGGCATCTGGCGGGCCATTGGCGACCGTGCCACCGATTTCAGCTTCTACAGCAAGCGGGCGATCCTTGCCGGGGTGATCGGCGCCACGGTCACCTTCTGGCTTTCGGACGAGAGCGAGGATTTCGCCGAGACCCGGGCCTTTCTGGATCGCCGGATCGAGGATGTGATGAAGATCGAGTCTCTCAAGGGGCGCGCCCGAAAGGCGGCTGGCAGACTTCCCGATCCCTTTCGCCTGATCCGGAAACTGCGCGGAAGGGATCTCGGCGGCGCCTAGCCGTCTCTCCCTCCGGGGCGTTTCGCCCCGCCGAGCATTCCGAACACATCCATGGGGTTCGCGGCATCCCTGATCTCGGGATCCTCTTTCGGATAAAGCCGCGTGACATGGCCCATCTTCCGGCCTGGTCGCGCCTCCTTTTTTCCGTAGAGATGCAGCTTGGCATCGGGATCCTGAAGAATCGCAGGGACCTTGCCGACATCATCGCCCAGCAGATTGCGCATCACCGCGTTGGAGTGCCGTTCGGGATTGCCGAGCGGAAGGCCGCAGATGGCGCGCACGAACTGTTCGAACTGGCTGGTCCGGCAGGCATCCAGGCTCCAGTGGCCGGAATTGTGCGGGCGAGGTGCGATCTCGTTCACCAGAATCCGCTTGTCCCGGGTCACGAACATTTCCACCGCGAGAAGACCGACCAGATCGAGCGCCTCGGCCACCCGTTCGGCAAGCTCGCGGGCAATGGCGGCGGCGGCGGGGGGGATCGCGGCGGGCGCGACCGTGGTATCGAGAATATGGTGTTCGTGACGATTTTCGACCACGTCGAAGGTCTTCACGATGCCCGGCCCCTGGCGGGCAAGGATGACCGAGATTTCCCGGTCGAAATCGACAAAACCCTCGAGAATGCCGCGCTCGGCCCCCATCGCGGCATAGGCCTCGCGGGGATCGGTCGTGGCGGTGATCATGACCTGGCCCTTGCCGTCATAGCCGAGGGTTGCCGTCTTCAGGATGGCGGGGCGGCCGAGCGTTTCCAGGGCCTCGCACAATTCGGCCGCGCTGCCGATTTCAAGGAACGGCGCGGTGGGGGTGCCGCAGCCGTTCAGGAAGGTCTTTTCCCGAACCCGGTCCTGCGCGATCTCGAGCGGTTTGAGACCGGGCCGCAAGGGCACCCGCTCGGCCAGGAAGGCCGCGCTTCGGATCGGGATGTTCTCGAACTCGTAGGTCGCGACATCGATGCAGGCGGCGAACCGGGCAAGTGCCGGTTCATCGTCGAAGGCGGCACAGGTCTGCCGGGCGGCGACCTCTCCGGCCGGGCTGTCGGCATCGGGATCGAAGACATGAACCCGATAGCCGAGCGCTGCGGCAGCCATGGCGGTCATCCGGCCAAGCTGGCCACCCCCGAGAATGCCCAGCCATGCCCCGGGTAGAATGGAAGGGAAGAGGGGGGATTTCGGCGTGGCGTCAGGCATCGTCGGTGGGGATGGTCTGAACGGCTTCGGTCTGGTCGGCCCTGAACCGGTCCAGGGCAGCGGCAATCGCGGGATCGGACAGGGCCAGCACGGCTGCCGCCAGCAGTGCGGCGTTGGTGGCACCGGCGCGGCCGATGGCCAGGGTGCCGACGGGAATGCCTCCGGGCATCTGCACGATCGAAAGAAGGCTGTCCATGCCTTTCAGGGCGTGGCTTTCGATGGGAACGCCGAAGACGGGAAGGGGGGTCATCGCGGCCAGCATGCCCGGCAGATGAGCGGCTCCTCCGGCCCCGGCAATGATCACCTTGAAACCCCGATCCCGTGCGCCTTGGGCAAAGTCGTGAAGGCGTTGTGGGGTGCGATGCGCCGAGACGATGTGCGCCTCATGGCCGATGTTCAAGGATTCGAGGATCTCGGCGGCGGCACGCATGGTCGGCCAGTCGCTCTGGCTTCCCATGACGATGGCGACCGGCGTTGGGCGATCCCCCGTATCGTGAGCCATGTCGGCTCTCCCTGTTTGGGCCGCTGAGCGGGCCCGGGAACGAAAAGCGGCCATTATATGGGTCCGGCCCCGCTTGGCAACCGATCTTGGATGAGGAAGAAAGCAGGGAAGAAATACAGGGAAGAATCGATGGCCTTGACGTCGAAATCGGCTATCATCCCGGCGCATGGGGCACGCAGGGGGGTGCGGCATGGCCCCGTTCGGGTGGACCTGCGGCGTTCGTTCCCGTCCCTCCGGAATCAGAGGAAAGCGGATTCTCATGAAGATCTCGGGTCCAAGGGGTCCCGCTTCCGGTGCCCCGGTCGCCTATGGCGGGAGGGTGGGCCGTTCTGGCGCCCCAACAGAGGCCAAGGCCGGCGGGGCGGTGGGTTCGGTTCGGGACACGACCTCGATTCTCGGCATTCCCGAGACCGAATTCACCCCCAAGGTGCGGGATGCGATCCTGCACCTTCTGCGTGAGGTGGAAAGCCTGCGGGCCGAGCTGGAGCAAAGCCGTAACCGGATTGCCCATCTTGAAAAGCTCGCGGATGAAGATGCGCTGGTGCCCGTGGCCAACCGCAGGGCCTTCGTGCGGGAACTGTCACGGATGCTGGCTTTTGCCCAGCGCTATGGCGGACAGGTCAGCGTGCTTTATTTCGATATCGATGACATGAAGCGGATCAACGATACCCACGGCCATGCGGCGGGCGATGCCGCGATTGCCCATGTTGCCCGAACCCTGCTTGATCATGTTCGGGAATCGGATGTTGTCGGCCGTCTCGGCGGCGATGAATTGGGCGTCATCCTGGCC
>JBJHAU010000042.1:0-12020 GCA_050480665.1 Alphaproteobacteria bacterium
GCGGACCCCGATCGCCTATGCCCTGGCATGGCCCCGGCGCGGCGTTTCGCCTGCGGCCCGGCTCGATCTGGCCGCCATCGGCACGTTAAGTTTCCTTCCTCCCGATCCTATTCGCTTTCCGGCCCTGCGATTGGCCAGAGAATCCTTGAAAACGGGCGGTTTGGCTCCTACAGTCCTGAACGCTGCGAACGAGGTTGCGGTGCAGGCCTTCCTGTCTCGAAGGATCGGATTTCTTGATATCATGAGCATCGTATCCGACGTGTTGGCCGTGGCGCCCTCTGGTCCTGTCGAGGGGGTGGGCGGTGCCATGGCGGCCGATTCCGAAGCCCGAAGACTGGCCGGAATGATCCTTTCACGCTATGCATCGTCGCGAGTCTGATCCCTTGGCGCACCCCCCTGTCATGATCGTCGCATCCCCTGTGTCGGAGAAGATCGGCCCCCGGGGAATCGGGGAAGGGTCTTGCGTATCGTGGCTTTGCCGTTTTCTTCCTTTTTCGATCAGCCAAGAGCCCTGAAGCGCCATGGATCTATTGAACCTGATCTGGACCAATGGCGTGGCCTTCCTGTTTATCCTGACGGTCATCGTCTTCGTGCACGAACTCGGCCATTACACCGTTGCACGGCTGAACGGGGTGCGGGTCGAGGTGTTCTCGATCGGCTTCGGTCCGGAAATCTTCGGCTGGACCGCCAGGGATGGAACGCGCTGGAAAGTCAGCCTTTTTCCCCTTGGCGGCTATGTCAAGATGTTCGGGGAAAGTGCCAGCGGTGCCGAGGGCGATGACGAAAGACCGCTTTCCGCCGAGGAACGTGCCGTTTCCTTCCATCACAAGAGGGTGGGTCAGCGGGCGGCCATCGTGGCCGCCGGCCCGCTCGCCAATTTTCTGCTGGCGATCGTTGTCCTGGCCGTGCTGTTCGCGACCGCCGGGCAGCCCTTCACCCCGGCGGTCATCGGCGAGGTGCAGCCCGGAAGTGCGGCGGAGAAATCCGGGTTGAGCCCCGGCGACCGGATCGTCGCGATCAACGGATCCTCCATCGAGCGCTTCGAAGATGTGCAGCGGATCGTTCAGATGAATCCCGGACGCACCCTTTCCATCGCCGTGGAACGGGACGGGAGAACCCTTGCACTTTCTGCGGTTCCGGAGACGTCCGAACTGGTCGACAGGTTCGGAAACAGGACCAGTGTCGGCCTTCTCGGCATTTCCCGGACGGGCGTCAGCTATGCGCAGCGGGGACCCGTGGATTCGGTGGTTCGGGCGACCTCGGAAACCTGGAGGCTTTCCCTGTTCACGCTTCAGGCGGTCGGCCAGATCATCACCGGCAAACGGTCGACGGAGGATCTTGGCGGCCCCGTGCGGATTGCCCAGATGTCGGGGCAGGCCGCCGAGCTTGGCCTTGTCAGTGTGTTCTGGTTCCTTGCCCTGCTTTCGATCAACCTTGGCCTGATCAATCTTTTCCCCGTGCCCATGCTTGATGGCGGGCATCTGGTCTTTCAGGGGGTGGAAGCCTTGAGAGGCCGTCCGGTCAGCGACAGGGTCATGGAATACGGCTTCCGAATAGGCCTTGGTCTGGTGATCGCCCTGTTCGTTTTCGTAACGATTCAGGATCTTCTGCGATTTGAAGGCCTTGTCCGCTTCTTTCAGGGGATTGTGTCGTGAGGGGAACCGGCACCGAGGGTTCTCGCCATGGGTCCGTGACGATCCGGACCCGATTCAGAACCAGTGCCACGACTTGGGCCAGAGCCTTCATGCTTGTGCTTGCCTTGGGCTTCCCGGCCGCCTTGATGCCGATCCCGTCTCCGGCCCTGGCGCAAGGGTTCTCACAGGGGGGCGCACAGGGTTTTGCACAGGAACGTGCCGCAGTACTGATCGGTGAAATCCGCGTCGAAGGCATTGCCAGGATCGATCCTGAAACGGTGCGCTCCTACATGCAGATCCGTGCCGGAGAGCCATTCGATGCGCGGCGCATCGACCAGTCCGTGAAGACCCTGTTCGATACCGGCCTGTTTGCCGATGTCTCGATCCGTCGCGAAAACGATATTCTGATCGTGACGGTGGTGGAGAATCCGGTCATCAATCTCGTGGCCTTCGAAGGCAATGATGTGCTTTCGGACGAGGATCTTGCGAAGGAAATCCAGCTCCGTTCCCGGGTGGTCTACACACCCACCAGGGTGACCGGTGATGTTCAGCGGATTCTCGATCTTTACCGGGCGCGGGGCCGTTATGGTGTGCGCGTCGAACCCAAGGTGATCGAGCGCAGCCAGAACCGGGTGGATCTTGTTTTCGAGATCGATGAGGGCGATCCCACAAGGATCCGCAAGATCACCTTCATCGGCAACCGGGCCCTGTCGGATAGCCGGCTCATGTCGGAAATCCAGAGCAGTGAAAGCCGCTGGTACAGTTTCCTGACATCCACCGACATCTTCGATCCCGACAGGATGCGGTTCGACGAGGAGCTTTTGCGCCGGGCGTATCTGAAGCGTGGTTTCGTCGATATGGTGGTGTTGTCCAGCACGGCCGAGCTTTCGCCGGATCGGGAAAGCTTTTTTCTGACCTTCACCATCAGCGAGGGGGAGCGTTATCGATTCGGCGAGATCGATATCCGTTCGGAGTTTCGCGATCTCGAGACCGACGACCTTCGCCGTCAGCTGACATTCTCTTCCGGGGACTGGTACAACTCGGAAGAGATCGAGAAGAGCATCACCGCCCTGACCAATGCCGTCAGCGCCAAAGGGTTTCCCTTCATCGATATTCGCCCCGAGATTTCCCGTGATCGGGAGACGCGGCGTGTGTCGGTCACCTTCGTCATTGCCGAAGGCCCAAGGCTTTATGTGGAGCGGATCGACATCCACGGCAATGTCCGCACCAAGGACAAGGTGATCCGAAGGGAGTTCCGGATCGCCGAGGGCGATCCCGTCAATCGGGCCAGGATTCGCGATTCCGAACGAAAGGTTCGGGACACCGGCTATTTCCGGTCTGTGGCGATCAGTCGCGAGCCCGGGAGCACCGAGGAGCAGGAGGTTCTCAGCCTCGAGGTCGAGGAGCAATCGACGGGAAGCTTCACCATCGGCGCCGGTCTTTCCACGACGGAAGGCCTGCTCACCATGGCCGAGCTGAAGGAGAGAAACCTGCTCGGAACCGGCCGTGAAGTCAGCCTTTCGGCAACGCTTGGAACGAAGAGCCAGGATTTCGAGATCGGCTTCACGGAACCCTATTTTCTGGAACGCAACATGTCGGCCGGGGTCGATGTGTTCAATTCCGTGCGACGGCGTGACGAGACGATCGCCTTCGAGCAGGCGCGCACCGGCTTCGGGTTGCGGCTGGGCTATGCCTATAACGATCGCCTGAGCCAGCGGCTCACCTATCGTCTGGAGCGCAGGAAGGTCAGCAACATCGATAACAACGCCTCACTGTTCGTCAAGCGTCAGGAAGGGCAGGCCACCAGTTCCACGATCGGCCAGGCGTTGACCTACAGCACGCTGGACAGCCGGCTGGATCCGACCGAGGGGTACATCGTCAGCCTCAGCAACGATTTTGCCGGGGTGGGGGGTGATACCCGCTTTTTCCGCACCGGGCTCAGCGCCGATCAGTATTTCACCGTGGTCGATGACTGGGTGCTGCGGTTCGGCGGGGAATTGGGCTACATGTTCGGGATTGGAAAGTCGGTGCGTATCGATGATCGCTATTTCATCGGTGGAGACAGGTTCCGTGGTTTCGCTCGTGGCGGCATTGGTCCCCGGGATCGGGTGACGGGAGATGCCCTTGGCGGCAAGCGGTTTGCCACGGCCACCACCGAGCTTGGCGTACCGTTTGGCACATCCACGGCTTTCCAGCCACGCGGCTTCCTGTTCACCGACGCCGGCACGCTGATCGATTCGGGCGAGTCCGGCCCGGATGTTCAGAACGACGACATGATCCGGCTGTCCGTAGGGGCGGGGGTCGGTCTGAAGACGGCCTTCGGCACGATCCGTCTCAACTTTGCGGTTCCTGTTCGCAAGGCCAGTTTCGACAGGGTAGAAAAATTCAGCTTCCGATTCGGCACGGGGTTCTGATCCATGATTCGTTTTATCGCCTTTTTCTGTTTTGCCTTCATGCTTGTCCTGTCCATTCCGTCGCTTCAGGCCCAGCAGGGATCAGGAGATGCCGAAAGCCTTCGCAACCCCATGATCGCGGTTCTCGATCTTGAAGGGTTGCGTTTCAACTCGAAGGGGGGGCAATCGATTCTCGAGCAGCTCGACCGGGAACGCGAGGCCTTGCGTCAGGAATTCACGGAAGAGGAGAAGCGGCTGCACGCCTCGCGGGCGGAGCTTGATCGTCAGCGATCCCTGTTGTCATCCGAAGCCGTCCAGGAACGGGAGCGTCGTTTTCAGGCGGAACTCTCCAATACCCAGCAGCGGTTCCAGACCCGGCGGGAGAACCTTGAAGATGCCGTGAGCCGGGCCTGGGAAATCTGGGAGCAGGAGCTGATGGTGGTTCTGGAATCCCTCGTCAAGGACAAGGGGATCGATCTGATCCTCGATCAGCAGGCGGTCATCTTTACGGGCCGCGCCTTTTCCATCAACGAAGAGACCATGGAAAGGCTTGATCAGCGATTGCCCTCGGTGACCATTCGCCAGCGTTCCCCGGCTGCTCCGGGCACGGGGCGGTAGTCGGCGCGGGGCGATGGCAGATCCACGATTCTACCGGAGAGAAGGCCCCTTCAGCCTTGCCGATCTTGCTGCCCTGATCGGCGGAGATATCGGCGACGGTGGCGATCCGGAACGGCTGATCCGGGATGTGGCGCCCCTGCAGACGGCAGGTCCCGAGGAATGCAGCTTTCTCGACAATCTGGCCTACAAGGCAGGGTATCTCTCCTCGCGGGCCGGGGTATGCCTGATCCGGCCATCGCTTGACCTGAATCCGCCCGAGAGCATGTGTCGCCTTTTCGTGAGCGATCCCTATCGCGGCTTTGCCCTGATCGCGCATCGTTTCTACCCCGATGCCGGTAACGATGTCTGCGTCTCGGAGACCGCGACCCCCATCCATCCCGCTGCCCGCCTTGAGCAAGGGGTGCGTCTTGGCGCAGGGGCGGTGATCGGCCCCGATGCCGAGATCGGTCCGGGGTGCAGGATCGGGGCGAATGCCGTCATCGGCGCCGGGGTGCGACTGGGAGAGGGATGCCAGATCGGGCCCGGGGCTTCGATTCGCTATTGCCTTGCCGGCAATGGTCTGCGGGTCGGCGCAGGAAGCCGGATCGGCGAAGATGGGTTCGGCTACGCTTCGGGGCCTCAGGGGCATCTCAGGGTGCCGCAGCTTGGTCGGGTGCTTGTCGGCGACGGGGTGGAAATCGGCGCCAACACCACCATCGATCGCGGTTCGGGTCCGGATACGGTCATCGGCGATGGCTGCATCATCGACAATCTTGTGCAGATTGGCCATAATGTGAGGATGGGTCGGGGCTGCATTCTTGTCTCTCAATCCGGGATTTCAGGAAGCACCACCCTTGGGGATTTTGTCGTTTTCGGCGGCCAGGCGGGGACTGCTGGTCACATCCACATCGGCGACGGTGTTCGCGTCGGCGCCCAGGCGGGTGTCATTTCGGATATCGAATCCGGACAGACGGTTCTGGGATCACCGGCGCAGCCGCAGCAGCAGGTCTGGCGGCAGATTGCTGCCCTGCGACGCCTGGCGTTGCGCAAGCCGAAGTAGTCCCCACAGGCGGCAAGGCCTGGTGTCGAGGGAGATCAGGGCAGAGGCAACGGGCCAGGACGCAACGCCCCGGCATGCGACGGGCACAATGTGACGGGCTCAATACGACGGGCATAAAAAGGAACGCGCAAGACACGATTTGGCAGAAGCAATGGATATGTCGGACTCACAAACGCTTACGGACACGCAAGGCACCAGCGCCAATATCCTGCGAATCATGGAGATGATTCCGCATCGCTATCCCTTCCTTCTCATCGATCGGGTGGATCAGATCGTGGTCGGGGAGACGGCGGTGGGGATCAAGGCAGTCTCGATCAATGAATCCTACTTTCAGGGGCATTTTCCTCGCGAACCCGTGATGCCCGGTGTTCTGATCATCGAGGCCATGGCGCAGACGGCAGCGGTGCTTGTCGTGTCCACCCTTGGTGAGGAGGCCGAAGGCAAGCTTGTCTATTTCATGACCGTGGATCACGCCCGTTTCCGGCGCCCTGTCGTTCCCGGGGATCTCATGTCGATTCATGTCACCAAGCTTCAGAACAGGCGCAATGTCTGGAAGTTCCGGGCCGAGGCCCGGGTTAACGATGCCATTGCTGCCGAAGCCACCTATGCCGCCATGATTCTGGATCGCTGATTCCATGCCCCGGATCCATCCGACAGCTCTTGTCGATTCCGCCGCAATTCTGGACGAGGATGTGGACATAGGCCCCTATTGCATCGTGGGGGCCGGTGTCCGGCTTGATGCCGGCGTTGTGCTGCGTGCCCATGTGGTGGTGGAGGGCCATACCCACCTTGCAGAGGGGTGCCAGGTGTTTCCCTTTGCCTGTGTCGGCCTGCCGCCGCAGGATCTCAAATACAGGGGGGAGCCCAACCGGCTGGTCGTGGGACCGCGCACGGTGATCCGCGAACATGCCACCTTGCATCCGGGGACGGTGTCCGGCGGATTGTTGACCGAAGTCGGCGCCGATTGCCTGTTGATGGTCGCGACCCATGTGGCTCACGACTGCCATGTCGGCGATCATGTGATCATGGCCAACAATGCAACGCTCGCGGGGCATGTGACGGTGGGCGAGCGCGCGATCCTGGGCGGCCTCTCTGCCGTGCACCAGTATTGCCGGATCGGTCGCCACGCCATGGTCGGCGGGCTTTCCGGCGTGGAAAACGATGTCATTCCCTATGGCTCGGTGCTCGGCAACCGTGCCTATCTCAGCGGCCTGAACATCATCGGGCTGAAGCGGCGCAACTTTTCCCGCGATCAGGTGCACAGTCTGCGGGCTGCCTATCGTCTGCTCTTCGCCGAGGAGGGCACGATGAGCGAAAGGCTTGCCGATGTCGCAACCATGTTCAGCGCCGATCCCGCGGTGATGGAAATCGTCGAGTTCATCCGTACCGATTCCTCGCGGGCCATCTGCCAGCCACAGGCAAAACGTGCCGCCTAGGCTCGGAATCATCGCCGGCAGGGGGGAATTGCCGGCCCGCCTGCTGCGATCGAGCCTTGATGCGCAACGCCCCGTATTCGTTCTGGGGTTGATCGGCCAGACCGATCCCGGACTGGTCGACGGGGTTCCCCATCGATGGGTCAAGCTGGGGGCTCTGTCGACCGCCATGGCCGCCCTGCATGAGGCCGGGGTGGAGGAGGTGGTGTTTGCCGGAGGTGTCCGCCGTCCTTCCCTCCTTCGCCTTGGTCTTGATGCGCGTGCCGCCCGTCTTCTTGCCCGTTTCGGTCGTGCGGCGCTGGGCGATGACAGGTTGCTGCGGATTCTGGTCGAGGAACTAGAAGGGGAGGGCTTCAGGGTGGTCGGGGCCGATAGCCTTCTGGACGACCTGCTCGTTCATGAGGAAGGCCCGCTTGGTCGTTACAGCCCGGATGAAACGGCATTGCGCGATATCGGGATCGGCAGTCTTGTCGCTCGCCGCCTTGGTGAGCTCGATGTCGGGCAGGCGGTGATCGTCCAGCAGGGGATTGTCATCGGTGTCGAGGGTGTGGAAGGCACCGATGCCCTGATCGATCGGTGCCGGAGCCTGCAACGCGAAGGTCCGGGCGGTGTTCTGGTCAAGCTCAAGAAGCCGAGCCAGGAACGCCGGGTCGATCTGCCTACCGTGGGCTGCCAGACCATCGAACGCGCCGTGGCTGCCGGGCTCAGGGGCATCGCCATCGAGCGGGGAGGAACCCTGGTCATGGAACGCGAGGCGATGATTGCAAGCGCCGATCGCGCAGGGCTGTTCGTGGTTTCCCTTGCCATTCCGTCCGAGGCGTCCGATTCATGAACGACTCCTCGCTGCATCTCTGCCTCGTGGCCGGCGAGCATTCCGGTGACCGGATCGGCGCCGATCTGATGCAGGCCCTCATCCGCCAGAGTGGTGGCCGGATCCGGTTTTCCGGGCTTGGAGGCGAGGAGATGATCGCGGCCGGTGCGGCGCAGGGGTTTCGGCCCTGGTTCCCCATGCAGGATGTGGCGGTGGCCGGGATCGTCGAAATCCTTCCCCATCTTCCCAGATTGTTCCTGCGCCTTCGCGAAAGTCTGGCGCGGATCCGCGAAGATCGCCCCGACATGCTGGTCACCATCGATGCGCCCGGATTTTCCTTCGCCCTGGGCAAACGCCTTGTGGGATCCGGCATCCCCCATGTTCATTTCGTCGCTCCGACCGTCTGGGCCTGGAGACCTGGTCGGGCCAGAACCATCTCCCGTTTCCTTGATCATCTGCTGATGATCTTTCCCTTCGAGGCACCGTATTTCGAGCGCTGGGGCCTTGGGTGCAGCTTCGTGGGGCATCCGGTGATGGAGCGTGGCCTCGAAAGGGGCGATGGCATGGTATTCCGGAAGCGCCATGGGATCCCGGCAGGGGCGCCGCTCCTTTGTCTCCTGCCCGGAAGCCGCCAGGGAGAGGTTTCGCGCCTGCTGCCGGTGTTTGCCGAGACGGTCACGCGGCTTGGGCGACGTTTTCCGGATCTGCAGATCGTGATTCCCACGGTCCCGAGTGTTGACGCACACGTCAGGGCGGCGGTTTCCGGATGGTCGATTGCCCCGATCCTGGTCGAGGATTCGCAACAGAAGGCCGATGTCTTTGCGGCTGCCGATCTGGCGCTTGCGGCTTCGGGCACCGTCACCTACGAACTGGCCGCCGCAGGATTGCCGATGGTCGTGGCCTACCGGGTCGCCCCGGTGACGGCTCTGATCCTGCGCGTTCTTCTCAAGGTGCGCTACGCCAGTGTGGTCAATCTGATCCTGAGCCGCCCGGTGGTGCCGGAATTCATACAGGGGCGTTGCCGTGCCGATCTTCTGGAGACGGCCGTCGGCGATCTGCTTTCCGATCCTGAAGCACGCAACCGCCAGAAGGATGCCCTTCGCGATGTGGCTCTCGCCCTTGGCCAGGGAGGGGTGCCGACCAGCCAGCGCGCCGCATCGATCCTGCTGTCCCTGATTCGGAAGGCCCGGGACGAGACGAGGGAAAAGGCCGACGAAGAAGGGCAGAAGCCGGCGGGAACCGCGTGATCAGCGCCGCCGCGTGATCGGCACGAATTTTCGGGGCTTTGCTCCGGAGTAGAGCTGGCGCGGGCGGCCGATCTTCTGGACCGGATCCTCGATATGCTCGCTCCACTGGGAAATCCAGCCCACGGTTCGTGCGACCGCGAAAAGAACCGTGAACATCGAGACCGGAAAGCCCATGGCCTTCAGGATGATTCCCGAATAGAAATCGACGTTCGGGAACAGCTTGCGCTCGATGAAATAGGGATCCTTCAGCGCCACTGATTCCAGTTCCATAGCCAGATCGAGCAGGGGTTCGTTCTTGATCTTCAGTTCCTTCAGGACTTCGTAGCAGCTTTCCTGAAGCACCTTTGCTCTCGGATCGTAGTTCTTGTAGACCCGATGACCGAATCCCATGAGCATGGCCGGGTTGTTCTTGTCCTTGACCTTCTCGATATAGGCCTTGATGTTGCGCCGATCGCCGATCTCGCCCAGCATCTTGAGCACGGCTTCATTGGCGCCGCCATGGGCCGGCCCCCACAGCGAGGCAATCCCGGCGGCGATGCAGGCGAACGGGTTGGCGCCCGTGGAACCGGCCAGCCGGACGGTGGAGGTCGAGGCATTCTGCTCGTGATCGGCATGCAGGATGAAGATCCTGTCCATGGCCCGCGCAAGGACCGGATTCACCTCGTAGGTCTCGCAGGGCACGGCGAACATCATGTGCAGGAAGTTTTCCGCGTAGCTCAGATCGTTGCGCGGATAGATGAACGGCTGGCCGATGGAATACTTGTAGGCCATGGCAGCGATGGTCGGCATCTTGGCGACCAGCCGGTAGGAAGCGACCATCCGCTGGTGTGGATCGTTGATGTCGGTCGAGTCATGGTAGAAGGCCGACAGGGCGCCGACCACACCGCACATGATGGCCATGGGGTGGGCGTCGCGGCGGAACCCGCGGAAGAAATAGTTGAGCTGCTCATGCACCATGGTATGGCGCGTGATGGCATTTTCGAAGCTCGCCTTCTGGGCCTTGTTGGGCAATTCACCCTTGAGCAGAAGGTAGCAAACCTCCATGTAGTCGCTCTTTGCGGCCAGTTCCTCGATCGCATAGCCACGATGCAGCAGAACGCCCTTGTCGCCATCGATATAGGTGATGGCGGATTCGGTCGAGCCGGTGGAGGTATAGCCGGGATCGTAGGTGAAATAGCCCGTCTCGGAATAGAGGGACCGGATATCGATCAGTTTCGGCCCGATCGATCCCTCAAGGACGGGATAGGTGGATATCTTGCCGGTCAGGTTGTCGGTCAGGGTGATGGTATGCTGCTTTCCGCCTGAAGCGCGTTTCGCCATGGGTTCACTTTCCTGAAAATCCGGCCGAAGGGGTCGGGCCTTGTGTCTCGAGCAGAACCGCACCCAATCCGGCCTCCGGCTTGCCTGGAGCCTTGGCATGGGTGAGGGAAGGGAGGAAGAATCCGTTTCGCGGGCAAGAATATCGTGCCTTGGCCCATTTATCAATTCACAGAGGCATCCGGTTCCAGCACATCCTTCAATCGGGCCAGCGTTTCCTCACGGCCAAGCGCGTCCAGGACCTCGAACAGGCCGGGGGACTGGGTGCGCCCGGTCACCGCAGCGCGCAGGGGCTGGGCGATGGCGCCGAGCTTCATGCCTCTTGTTTCGATGAACCGGCGGATGCAGCCATCCAGTGTGGCTTCGGACCAGATTTCCAGGGCCTCAAGGTCGATGAGGAGCCTGGCAAGGTGTTGGCGTGCATCGGGATCGAGCAGCCGTGCGGCCTTGTCCTCCATCACCAGGGGACGCTTGTCCAGATAGATGGCACCGTTGCCGGCAAGGTCGATCAGGGTTTCCGCACGGGTTTTCAGTCCGGCCAGCCCCCTTCTGAACCGCGCCCGCGCGGCGTCGTCGGCATCGGCGGGAAGGTGCGGCGCCAGAAGGGTCATGAGGCGATCGTCATCGGTGTTGCGCAGATAGTGTGCATTCAGGCTTCGCAGCCTGGACATGTCGAAGCGGGCCGGGGAGCGGCCGACCGCGTCCAGAGTGAACCACTCTATGGCCTGCGCACGGCTGATGATCTCGTCGTTGCCATGACTCCACCCCAGCCGCAGCAGGTAATTGAACATGGCTTCGGGAAGGATTCCCATGTCCCGGTAAGCCTCGATGCCGAGCGCCCCATGGCGCTTGGAGAGCTTCGCCCCGTCATCGCCGTGCAGAAGGGGCATATGGCCATAGATCGGCTGTGGCCAGCCGAGTGCGGTAATCAGCTGTGACTGACGAAAGCTGTTGGTGAGATGATCGTCTCCGCGGATGACATGGGTGACACCCATGTCGTGATCGTCGACCACCACTGAAAGCATGTAGGTCGGGGTGCCATCGGCGCGCAGCAGGATCATGTCGTCCAGCTCGCTGTTGGCCACCCGGACCGTCCCCTGGATGCGATCCTCGATCACCGTTTCCCCTTCGCGCGGGGCCTTGAAACGGATTACCGGGGCAATGTCGGCGGGGGCTTCTGACGGGTCGCGATCCCGCCAGCGTCCGTCGTAGCGGGCAGAAAGGCCCTGTGCCCTGGCGGCATCGCGCATGGCGGCAAGCTCTTCCTGGCTGGCATAGCAGGCATAGGCCTTGCCTTCCCGAAGCAGGGCATGGGCGCATTCGGCATGACGGGACGCCTGCCGGGACTGGAACAGGGGGGGATCATCGCCTTCAAGGCCCATCCAGGCCAGGCCGTCGAGGATGGCCTCGATCGCCTCGTCGGTGGATCGCTTGCGGTCGGTATCCTCGATCCGCAACAGATAGCGGCCGCCGTGATGCCGGGCGAAGTCCACGCCCAGGGAGACGCCCAGGCGGATCACCCCGGGCT
>JBJHAU010000043.1:0-12014 GCA_050480665.1 Alphaproteobacteria bacterium
CCCTTTTCCGATGCCGAGGATGAGGCGGTGATGTTCGGCCTGCACGGCCTGCCTCTCGACCGCACCGGGGAGCAGGTCTATTTCGGTCTCGCCGGAACCAACGCCACCGACGAGGAGGAGGTGATCCCCTTCTTCGCCCCGGATCGCGAACGCTTCCTGGAATATGATCTGACCCGGATGCTCTTCCGGCTCGCCAATCCCGACCGCCCCACCGTGGGGCTGATGTCGTGGCTTTCCGTACGCGGCTTCGAAGGCACGACCATGGCGCGCATAAACCCCGCCATGGCCCGGCCCTGGCAGATGATCGAACAGATCGAGCAACTGCTCGACATCCAGGATGTGGAAACCGGGGTCGATGCCATTCCCGAAGGGATCGATGTCCTTCTGATCCTGCATCCGGCCGAGCTTTCGGACCGCACCGCCTATGCCATCGATCAGTTCATGTTGCGCGGCGGGCGCGCCCTCATCTTCGTCGACCCCCTGGCCGAAATCGCCCAGGCCCTGCCGGGTGCCGGTGGCCGGTTTGTCTCGACCGAATCCGATCTCGGGCCGATCTTCGAGGCCTGGGGCCTTTCCTACGATCCCGGCAAGGTTGCCGGTGATCTGGGCGCGGCCCAGCAGGTCAATGCCGGAACGGCGGCCCGCCCCGTTCCTGTCGACTTCCCCGCCTGGATGCGGCTGCGGGCCGACAACATCGTGGACGATGATCCCGTCACCAGCGAGATCGACAATCTTCTGATGGCTTCGGCGGGGGCCCTGTCCTTCAACGGCCAGAGCGATCTCACCTTCACGCCGCTGATTTCCACCTCGCCCGATTCCGGCATGATCGACGCCGAGGATCTGAAGGGTCGTCCGGATTTCCGCCTGGTTGCCGAGCGCTTCCAGCCCGACGGCACCCCCCGAACCCTGGTCGCAAGGCTGACCGGGCTTGCGCCGTCCGCCTTTCCCGACGGCCCGCCGCCTGTGTCCGCCTATCTGGACGAGGATGATGCACAAGCGCCGGGCGAACGCGCCCTGGCCCTGGCCGAACGCCGTCGCGAAGCGCTGGCCGCCCGCCATCTCGGGCGCAGCGAAGCGCCGCTTCAGGCGGTGATCCTGACCGATGCCGACATGCTGCGCGACGGCTTCTGGGTTCGAAGCCAGAACCTGTTCGGCCAGACGATTTCGGTGCCGGTGTCCGACAACATGACTCTTGTCACCAATGCGCTCGACAACCTGACCGGCTCCGACGAGCTGATCGGCCTGCGGTCGCGCGGGGTCTCGCACCGCCCCTTCACCGTGGTTCAGGACCTTCAGCGTCGGGCCGAGCAGACCCTGCGCGCCAAGGAGCAGGCCCTTCAGGCACGGTATCAGGAAACCGAACGGAATCTTGCCCGGATGCAGATGCTGGGCCGCGAGGGTGAGGAACGAACCATCCTGAGCCCCCGCGAGATCGAGGAGATCGAATCCTTCCGTGCCGAACTGCTCGAGATCCGGCGTGAGTTGCGATCCGTGCAGCTTGGGCTGCGCGAGGATGTGGAAGCCCTTGAAGCACGCCTGTGGTTCTTCAACATCGGCGCCATTCCTCTTCTGGTGGCGCTGGCGGCCATCGGCCTCGGGCTTGCGCGGATGCGCCGGCGGCGGATCCGCTCGGAAACGGAGGCCAGGGGCTGAACCATGACCAGGAACGCCTTTCTCAGCCTGTTGGTCGTGACGGCGCTCGCTCTGGCGGCGGCCGTCTGGACTCTGGCCCAACGCGATGGCAGCACCGGCGTTCGTGGCGACGGCCGGGTGCTCTTTCCCCAGCTTGCCGCCCGCGCCAACGATGTCCGCGAGATCATGGTCATTCGCAACAATGGCACGGCCACGCTGGAAAGCACGGGACCGGCCGATCAGCTGGAATGGAGCCTGCGCGAACTCCATGGCTATCCGGTGCCTCTCGAATCGGTGCGCGCGATCGTCGCCGGGCTTTCCCGTCTTGCGGTGATCGAGGCCAAGACCAGTCTGGAAAAGAACTATCCCCGGCTTCGCGTTGACGATCCTTCCCGCGAAGGCGCCCTTTCCACCCGCTTCCAGTTGCGGGATGGCGATGGCAGCCTGATGGCCGATGTGATCGTTGGCCTCGAGCGGCCATCCTTTACCGGCAGCGGCCTCGTCTATGTGCGCCTGCCGGCCGAGGATCGGGCCTGGCTTGCCCGGGGCCGGGTTCCCCAGAACGAGGATCGGGCCGACTGGACCAACCGGATGCTGCTGGAGATCGATCTGCCCCGGGTGCGTGAAACCACCCTGCATGTTCCCGGCGAACCGCCGCTCAGGGTTTACAAGACAGACCCGCGCGACCGCGACTTCACCGTCGAGGGCATGCCCGAGGGCTATGAGCTGCAGCGCGTCTTCGGCGCCGAAGACATTGCCCGTGCCATCCAGCAACTGGCTTTCGAGGAGGTTCGCCCGGCCGAAGAGATCGGCTTCGATTTCTCGTCGCAGCCCCGCGCCCGTCACATCACCTTCGACGGGCTGGTGATCGAAACCTGGATGCAGACCTTCGAAGGCAAGCCCTGGATGGCGATTCGCGCCGCGGCCGATCCGGCGCCGAAGGCCCCTGATCAGGTCGATGCCGACGCCATCGCCCGCGAGGTGGAGGCGATCAATGCCCGCCTCGAAGGCTGGGCCTATACCGTCAATGATTTCGAGACCGGAAACTTCTCCCAGACCATGGCAACCCTGGTCCAGCCGATTGGCGCCGATCAGAAGACGGAACCGCAAACGGAAGCCCCGGCGCCCTGAACCCGGCCTCTGCCGGTCATCCCAAACTCCCGGCGCCGCATGCCGTTTCACGCCGCCATGGACAAGCCCCCCGCTTTTCCGCTATGGCTTCCCGGCGCGATCCCTTTCGGATCGCGGCATTCAGGCCCGGCCCGTGTGCGCGACACGGATTTCAACCCCTGCCTTTGGCGGCGGGACAAGGCAGGCCGGGTCAGGTACGAATCAGCCGGAGGGAATGATGACGTCCAGCGACAGCGGTGAAACCCTGCTCTATGCCCCCCATGTGTTCTATTGCCTCGCCGACGAGGGCTGTCCCGCAGGCGAAACCTGTTGCGGCGCCAAGGGCGCGATGCACCTGTTCGAACACATGCGGGCCTATGCCAAGTCCCGTGGGGTGAAGGGCATCCGGATCAACCGCTCGGCCTGTCTTCAGCGCTGCAGCCTGGGCCCCGTGATGGTGCTCTATCCCGAGGGTATCTGGTACGGGTTTCGCACCGAAGCCGATGTCGAAGAGATCGTCGACACCCACATTCTCGGTGGCGGACGGGTCGAACGCCTGATTCTGACCCCGGAAACCCGTCCTGGCGACCTTGCCATGGCCGGCGCCTGACCCCATCTGAACCAAAGCCGACAGCCCGACCCCGGCCCGCGCCGCGCCGGTCGCTGTATCCCTGACGGAGACCCTTCTCATGGCAACCACATTGCGTTCCAGGCCTTCCGATCCCTCGCCCTTCCACCAGACCCATATCCTGTGCTGCGGCAACCAGCGGCCCGCTGGCCATCCGAGAAGCTGCTGTGCCGACCGGGGCGGCATCGGCTTCATGAACTATCTGGCCAAACGCATCGCCGATGAAGGGCTGGGTGATATCACCGTCACCGAGGCCGGTTGCATGGAACGCTGCGAACTCGGCCCGGCCTTTGTCATCTATCCCGAGGCGGTCTGGTACACCTGCGAATCCGAGGCGGATATCGACGAGATCGTCGAATCCCACCTGAAGGGCGGCAAGCCTGTCGAAAGGCTGGTGCTGGAACCGGATCGCAGGCTGCCGAAGGAAAAGCCCCTGAACCTGCTCGAGGTCGAGGTGGTCGAGGTTCGCGACGAGACCCCGGCCATCAAGGCCGTGGTTCTGGCCCCTGTCGATGGTGCCACCCTGCCCGGATTCGAGGCCGGGGCCCATGTCGACATCATGACCGAGACCGGGCTGCGCCGTTCCTATTCCCTTGCCGGGGACACCACCGACACCAGCCGCTGGCTGCTCGGCATTCAGCGCGAAGTGAACGGACGCGGCGGTTCCGCCTGGATTCACGAGGCCGTGCGGCCGGGGATGCGTCTGCGGCTGACCCCGCCGGCCAACAACTTCCCCCTCGCCGAGAAGGCCCGCCGCCACGTGCTGATCGCCGGCGGCATCGGAATCACCCCGATCCTGGCGATGGCGCGTCGGCTGAACGCCCTCGGGGCCTCGTATGAGCTGCATTATGCGGCCCGCAGCCCTGAGATGATGGCCTTTGCGAACGAGGTTCGGGCGGTGGCCGGTGACCGGGCACAATTCTATTTCGATGGCGGCGATCCGCGCCGCGGCGTTCCCCTTGCCAGCCTTCTCGAAAACCATGCGGAGGGCGATCACGTCTATGTCTGCGGCCCTGCCGGCATGATCGAGGCCACCCGCACCGCCGCCCGTCACTGGCCCGAAGAGGCCGTGCATTTCGAACTGTTCACACCCCCTGCGGCCAACCCGGCCTGGAACAACGAACCCTTCGAGATCGTGCTCTCGCGCCGTCGTCTGACCCTGACCGTTCCGGCCAACCAGTCGATCCTGGAAACGATTCGCGCCGCCGGGGTGGCGATGGATTCCTCCTGCGAACAGGGGGTCTGCGGCACCTGCGAGGTTCGTGTCCTTTCCGGAGCCGTGGAGCATCGTGACACCCTGCTCTCGGAAGAGGCGAAGGCCGGCGGCAACGTCATGCTGACCTGCATTTCGCGGGCCCGGCCCGGAGAGAAGCTGATCCTCGACCTCTAGGGTCGCCGGATTTCCGCCATGCCCTCCCTTCCATGGGGGCGGGGACTGGAGCGGGGACTGGAGCGGGATCTACGGATCAGACTCGCACGGCTCAATCCAGCGCGTTATGATACAGACACATGGCCGGGTTGAGGCGGATGATGCGCCGATCGAGCGGGGATTCATCCAGCGTGTAGCCGATCCTCAGGATCTCGATCAGAGGGGTTCCGGGATCCAGCCCCAGAAGCCTTGCCGTCTCGGAATCGGCGGCAATGGCGGTCAGATATTCGTCGCAGCGGGTGGTGATGACGCCGAATTCCCTCTCCAGCAGGGAATAGATGTTCGCCCGCGGCTCCTTTTCCATCAGGCCGGGCAGGCCGGGGAATCGGCCTTCGGGGACAGTCATGGTTTCCGAGAACACCGGCACCTCGCCGATCACCCTGACACGGGTGACCCGCAGAACGGGATCGCCCGGAGACAGATGCAGGTCGGAGGCCTCGGCCTCGCTCGCCTCCCCGGAAAGACAGACAAGGGATTTCGTGCTCCGCTCGGCAAATTTCTTGCGGTCTCTGGTGACAAGGGAAAACCAGGCCCAGGGCGTTCCCGAGCTTCGCGCCGTGACAAAGGTTCCCCTGCCCTGATGGCGGACCACCAGATGCTCCGCCTCCATCTCGTCCAGCGCCTTGCGGATCGTTCCCTGGGAAACGGCAAAACTTCTGGCAAGGCTGGCCTCGCTGGGCAGGCTGTCGCCGGGTTTCCACTCGCCCGACAGAAGCTTGCGAATCAGAAGCTCCTTGATCTGCTTGTACAGAGGATGAAAGATCGGCCTGGACAGTTCAGACGCCATGGCAACGCCAACGCTCCGCTTCCCTCGGGCATCAAGGTTTTGATCCCTGTCGCGCCACTATACGCGAAAAGCGATCCAGCGTCACAACAACAGCGGCAAGGCTGTACCGCCACCCGCCGCGACGGCCCCTTGCCCTGCCCCCGCTCCATGGAACAGGCCTCGGGCCAGTGTTCAGGCCGGTGTTCAGGCAGGGTTCAGGCAGGGGTTCGGACCGGTGTTCGAATGGGTCGTCAGGCGGATGCGTCCGTGCCCGCCGGGGGTTGCCTGCGGGGCTCGGGCGAGGGTTCAAGCCTTCTGGCGAGTTCCGTGCCATGACGGGCCGTCCAGGCCCAGAGACCAAGACAGAGGATGGCCCCGGCCAGAACCGGGCCGTTCAACCCGATCACGCTGGAGGCAAGCCCCATCATCAACGCCCCGAGCGCAGGACCCCCACGGGCCACGATTCCGTAAATGCTCATCACCCGGCCACGCATCGCCGGAGCGACCGTGGTCTGGATCAGGGTCTGGATGGCAATGCCCTGGATGACGAAGGTCGCCCCCGTCACCACCATCACCACAAGGGCAAGGGGGTAGCTAGGCACCGTGGTGAACAGGATGAGCGCCGTGGCGCTGACGAGAAGCGCACGGTTGGCGACCCGCACGAGCCCCTGGGTGCCGCCCCGGCGGGCCAGAAGATATCCCCCCGCCACCGCCCCCACGCCGTGCAGCGAGAGCATGGTGGAAAAACCGTCCACACCGCGGCCGAACACTTCCGAGGCAAAGCCCGGCAGGAGTTCGGTAAAGGGACGGGCCAGCAGCGCCATGCCGGAAAGGATGATCAGCATGACAAGGATCGAACGGGTTTCGTTCACATAGCGCAACCCTTCGAGAGAGGCCTGGAACAGCCCGGTCTCCCTCGCCTTGCCTTCTAGGATCGCGGGCGACTGATCCTCGGGCAGACGGATCATCATCAGGCACAGGGAGAAGATCACGAAGGTGACGGCATTGGCGCCGAAGGCCCAGCCCACCCCGAATCCGGCCACCAGAAGACCTCCCAGCGCCGGGCCGACAAAGCGCGAGGAATTCATGACCATCGCGTTGACCCCGATCGCCGAGGAGAGAAGGTCGCGGCCAGCGATCTGGTAAACGACCGTCATTCGCGGCGGCCGGCTGAAGGCCACGATCACCCCGCGCGCCATGGCAAACACGACGAGCCATTCGATGGTGACGATTCCCATGAAGGTGATCAGCGCAAGACCCGCCCCCTGGGCAACGGCCAGCCACTGGATCAGGCGCAGCATTCGCAACGGGTTGGTGCGGTCGCTGATCGCGCCCGCGAGAAGGCCGATGACGAAGGTTGGAAACAGATCGGCAAAGGCGATGATGCCAAGCCATGCCCCCGATCCTGTCAACTCCCAGGTCAGCCAGCCCATGGCCACGCGCTGGATCCAGTTCCCGGTCACGGAACAGAGATTTCCCGCGATGTACCAGCGGTAATTCCGGTTCTCCAGAACCTTGAGGATGACCTTGAATCCGGTCGTCATGGCGCGCGTTCTTCATCCCTGAGGCTGGCGCCACAGCCGTAACCACCCGCCTAGGGCGAGGGGCGAAACCCCGCCGCGTAAAGGGCGCTGAGATCGGTGCCAAGCCATTCTGTCGGGATTTCGCGGTTGCTTCCTGCGGCACGCACCCGATCGTAGATGATACGACCGCACGCGGCGAACTGGATCGCCAGTCCCGAATTGTTCTTGTAATACACGATTCCATCCCGACCGGCACGAACATCCTTTTTTCCGCTGACGATATCGCCAAGCTCGACAATCTGCTCCCGCTTGATCAGCCCCTGTTCCAGCGGTTCCAGAAGTTCCGTCTGATCGTTGGCGATGACGCTTTCCCAGTCGTTCACCACCACCGTCCCGGATCGCGCATAGGTGGTTTCATCGACCTCACTGCGCTTGCGGTTGGTGGAATCGGAATTGGCGATCGAGATCACCAGCTGGCCATCCTCGAGCCATCCACCGTCGAAGACCGGCTCCATCGCCGTGGTGCAGCAGCACAGGACCGCCTGGCCCTCGACCGCGGCCCGGGGATCGGGCGCGGCGACCACCTCGAGCGCCGTTCCGACCTCCTTCTGCTTGCGGGCGACGAACTCTGCCCGGTGATCGGGATTGGGGCTGTAGACGGTCACCCGCTCCAGAGGGCGGACTGCGGCAATCGCATCCAGCGCGGCCGAGGCCTGCTTGCCGGTTCCGAACAGGCCGAGGGTCGAGGCTCCTTCCGGCGCCATGCAGGCGACGGCCAGTCCGGACGTGGCGCCCACCCGCATGCCCGACAGATGATATTCATGCATCATGGCAAGCGGTTCCGCCGTTTCGATATCGAACAGCAGGATCAGCCCCCAGCAGAAGGGCGAAGGATTTTCGTAGATGCGCCGGTTGTTCTCGGGCGTCGGCGGCCGGATGATCTGCGATCCGGCCCTCACGCAGGCCATCCCGGCGCTGGGGACCGCGCCCACATGCACATTGGCGAAATAGCGCCGGGCCGGATCGGGATGCCGCGCCTGATAGCGCGACCTTGGAGGATTGACCGCATCCCCGTGGGAGAAATCGGTGAAGGCAACACGCATCGCCTCGATGCAATCCTGCATGGAAAAGTGCCGGGCAACATCCTCGTCGGTGATGATCAGCGTCATGATGAACTTCCTCCTTGCGCTCTCGTCCTCGACGTTCCGGCCATGGCACTCGCGGATCCGGACGCCGTTTCGGTTCCTTTTCCGGCTTCTTGCGAACCGATCCCCCCTTGGCCGGGGTCAGAATTCGCGCAGGAGCCGCCCATAACCGGGAATCCGGTCCGTCACGCCGCACCGGCGCAGGCAATGCCAGACAATCGCCTGAAGAGGCTGGACAACGGTCACACCCAGCTCGGATTCGAGCGCGTCGATAGCCCCGATCATCGCGTAATGCGGGCAGGAATAGTAAAGCGTGTCGATTTCGGGATGCGCCGCCTTGACCGCACGCCCCAGCTCGATGGCCCGCTCCGAAGGAACCTTGCCAAGATCGATGAAGCGAACATTCAGGCGATCACAGCCGACCGGCTCCAGCCCGAATTCACGCACATAGTCCATGTGGCGGGCATCGTGATCGATGTCGTAGGGATGCACGATCCCGGCCTTGCGCCCGCCAAGAACCCTGAAGGCTTCCTTCTGGGCGGAAAAGGACGTGGTAACCGGCACGCCGATCTCGCGCTCGGTTTCGCGAATCAGCTCGTCCACATTGGCAAAACCCTTGGAAACATTGATCGGCAGCCCGCCGAAACACAGGATGTCGACCCCGGCGCGAGCCATGACATGGGCCGCCCGCAGGCTCGCCTCATAGGAACGATCCACTTCCTCGCTGTTGCGCTCGACCAGCGGAAGGGTATGGACCACAAGGGTGACCCCATCGGGAACGATCTTGTAGAACTCGTAAGGGAACACCTCGGTGGCCGAGGGCGGTGACGTGTAGCCGATGCGTGCGCGGTGGCCATAGATGGGCATGAAACGCTCCTTTCCTTCCTGTTCTGATGTTCTGTTCTGTAATTCGGGTCTGCCGTTCTGCTTTTCGTATTCCTGTCCCGGGGCACCGGTTCGCGGTGCGGCCAGAACAGCCTTCCCGGGCCGTTCAAGGTCCGCCATGCGGATCAGCGCATGGCGGGGCGCTCCGGCATCAGGCCATGAGCGTCGAGGAAGGCGATCACCGCCGCATCGAAGGCCTCGGGGGCGGCCACCATGCAGCAATGGCCGGCATCCTTCAGGACAACATGCCGCGCGCCGGGAATGGCGGCGGCGGTGGCGCGCCCTGCGGCCAGAGCGTTGTCATGCTCGCCATTGAGGATCAGCGTCGGCAGCGGATAGGTGGCCAGGGCCTCGCGGACATCGCCTTCGGACAGGGCCTCGAACACCCGCCCGATCGCGGCGCGATCGTGCCAGCCGTCGCGCTCGGAAAACATCGCCGTCAGATAGCGGCCGATCTCCGTGTCGGCGAAGTTCTCCCCCAGTCCGAAGCGAAGGTGATCCCGGCGATAGGCCGCGAAGGGAGCATCCCGGTAGCCCTCGATCCGCCGGCGCATGTCCTGCGGGCCGGAATTGCCGCCCACCTGGATCACGGCGCGGAACCGTTCCGGCCAATGCGCGCCGAGCATCAGGGCCAGCTTGGAGCCGATGGAGCATCCCATGACGATCGCCGTCTCTTCGCCAAGATCGTCCATGACACCGAGAATGTCGCGCGCCATGTCCATCATGGTGAAGGGCTCGGTCACCTTCGCCGACCGGCCCCAGCCGCGCAGATCCGGCGCCACGATCCGGAACCAGGCGGAAAACCGCGCGGCCTGGTAAAGCCACAGGCTGTGATCGAAGGGAATGGGATGCAGAAGGATCATGGCGGGGCCTTCGCCACAAACCTCGTAGTGGATCGCCGCCCCGTTGGCCTGGCTGATGGGCATGAACCGTCCCCTTTCAGTATTCCCTGAGAATCAGTATTCCCTGAGAAGACGTCCGAATCCGGGAATGGCCTCGCCGATTCCCGCCGTCCTCAGCGCCTTCCAGGTGATCGCCTGCTGAGACGTCATGACCGAAACGCCAAGCTCGTCCTCGATCCTGTCGATGGCATGCGCCGTCGCCCAATGGGCGCTGCCGAGATGGATCGTATCGGCCTCGGGATTTTCTTCCTTGATCTGCCGGGCAAGGGTATAGGCAAGCCGGCCATCGAGCCCGCCGATATGCTGGAAATCGGAGCCACAGGCGAGAACCCCGGCCGGCTCGAACCCCATGTTGCGCATGGAGGCTTCATGGCGGCTGTTGTGTTCTGGCTCGTAGCAGTGGATCTGGGCGACCTTGCGCGCGCCCAGGCATTTCAGGGCCTCGATCTGGGCCTGGGTGGAGGTGACCACCCGGGTGCCCACTTCGGCGCTCAGCGCCTCGCACAGGGCCGGAAGAGTCTCGATCCCCTGCGACTGGTTGATGGGATTGCCCCCCATCACCACCACATCGGCCCCGGCCCCGGCCATGTATCTTGCCGCTTCCAGGGTTCGGGCATGGCTGGATTCCACCTCTGCCGCGGTGCGGGTGCGGATTTCCAGGGTGGTGATCATCAGCGTCACCCCTTCCGGAGCCATCCGGTAGAACTCGAGGGGGAAGGTTTCGGTGACAAAGGGGGGCGAGCAATATCCGATTCGCGCGCGATAACCGTACATGGAGTCTCTCCTGCCTGAAGATCCCTCAAAGCAAGGGGGTGGTTGGAAAGGGCGACCCGCGAAGCTTCGCCCGGGGCGAAGGGGGGGGGAGGATCGGCCGGAAGGCGGCAGCAACCGCCTGGATCCCTGCCCTGACGGGGGGAAGTCGGCGCCGCGCCATCTCCGTTCCCGATAGCTCCCCGTACCGGTATCTCCGATCCTTGCGCCCGGTGGAAGCGGTAGCATGGACGCATTTTCCCTGAAGGGCAATGCTCGACAGGACGCGGCGGCCATGCGATGACGGTTCACGGCCATGGCCCGGTCGCACATCGAAGGCGGGAACCGGAATCGCGCCCTGGCCATACACCGCAAGCCGGCATGATCATCGGCACCAAGGGAACAAGGGAGACAACAGCATGGCCCCGCTTGGCGAGACTGAGATCACCACCCTGATCCGCGCCACCTTCGACAGGGCGCGGGCGATGAACCTTGGCCCGATGGCCGCCTGCGTTGTCGATGCCGGCGGCGCGGTCGTCGGCTTCCTGCGCGAGGATGGCGCCCCGATGATCCGCTTCGAAGTGGCCCGCGCCAAGGCGTGGAGCGCGGTGGCCCGGGGCGTCGGCACCTCCCGCCTCGCCGAGATGGCGGCCCGCAACCCCGTTCTTGCCCAATCCCTGCAGGCGATCACCCCGCATTTCATGCCGGTGCGCGGCGGGGTGCTTCTCTGCAACCGCGACGGAGCGCTGGTCGGAGCGCTGGGCGTCACCGGCGCCAGCGCCGAAGAGGATGAAGCCGCCGCCCTGGCAGGAGCCGAGGCGGCCGGCCTGATCGCCGAACCCTGAACCCGGCGGCTTTGGACCTGACGTGGACTTGGCTTAAACTTGGCGTAGCCTTGGCCTCAGCGGCCTTCGCCGTCACCGGAATCCCCGGCCTTTTGTGGTGAGGCGCTGTCGGGGTCCGGCGCATCCCCTTCCCCGTTCCTGTCGAGAACCAGGGCGGCGGAATTGATGCAGAACCGAAGCCCTGTCGGCTCGGGGCCATCGGGAAAGACATGGCCAAGATGCGCATCGCAGCGGGCGCAGAGCACCTCGGTCCTTTCCATGCCATGGGCATGATCCTCGCGCGCGGCGACGATGCCAGGCGCCAGGGGGCGGGTGAAGGATGGCCAGCCCGATCCGGATTCGAACTTGTGTCCGGATTCGAACAGCGGCGCGCCGCAACAGACGCAACGGTAGATCCCG
>JBJHAU010000044.1:0-11969 GCA_050480665.1 Alphaproteobacteria bacterium
GCCTTGTCCAGGCCGATCCATCGGATGTCGCCGAGTTCTCCATTGCCCTTGATGCGTCCGCCCCGGATGATCGTTTCCTCGGCCAGGAAGAAGCGGGCGTTGAACCGCCGCGCCCGGCCCGGCGGGGTCACGGCGCGGGCGATGTAGTCCAGGCCACCCAGCGCCGGGGCAAGCCCGCGGTCGAGGAAACCATGCCAGCCCTCGGGGATCCGCCGCGGCGGGGCATCCTGCATGGGCTGGCCGATGATCAGCCCGGTTTCCTCGTAGGTTTCGCGAATGGCGGCCACCGCAAGGGCGCGGGCGCGGGCAGGGGAACAGCTTCGGGCCAGCCGTTCGGCCACCGCATCGGGCAGCGGCGTCGCCACGGGGACGCGCCCGTCGCAGGCATCCACACGCCCGCCCGGGAAAACATAGCGGTTCGGCATGAAGGCGTGGCTGCCCGCACGGCAGCCGAGCAGCACATCGGTGCTGCCGATGGGGCTGTCGCTTCCGCTGCCGGTGTTGCGTCGGCGGATCAGGATCAGGGTCGCCGCATCCACCGGGCGCCGATAGGGATGAAGGCGGCCTTCCTCGGGGGGATCGAGAGGCGCCGTTTCCGGAAGCCCGGGCGGGGTGGAAGCGCCATCCGGCGCCATGGGGGAGACAGGCATCCGCCCAGTCTAGCACAGGGAACGGCGGCGAAAGGGCGCTCTTTCGGGGGCAAGGGTTGCCAGTCGGGGGCGGCGGCTGCTTTAATGGAAGGCCACCAACCGATCCCCGACCATGGAGAGACAATGCCAGGCAGGGCGGCGGCAGCCCCGGATGAAGATGTGCTTGTCCGGTTCCAGGGAGTCCAGAAAAGCTACGATGGCGTGTCGCTCGTCATCAAGACACTGGATCTGGACGTTCGGAAGGGTGAGTTCCTGACCCTTCTCGGTCCGTCCGGCTCCGGCAAGACCACCTGCCTGATGATGCTCGCCGGATTCGAGACAACCACCGGCGGGCAGATCCTGCTTGAGGGTCGCCGCATCGATACGACCCCGCCCCATCGCCGCAACATCGGCATGGTGTTCCAGAACTATGCGCTTTTTCCCCATCTTACGGTCGAGGAAAACCTTGCCTTTCCCCTGAAGGTTCGCCGCCGTCCTTCCGAAGACATCCGGCACCGGGTTGGGGCGGCCCTCGAGATGGTCTCGCTCGAAGGGTTCGCAGACAGGATGCCGGCCCAGCTTTCCGGCGGCCAGCAGCAGCGTGTTGCGGTGGCCCGGGCCCTTGTCTTCGAGCCGCGCCTGGTTCTGATGGATGAACCGCTCGGCGCCCTCGACAAGAATCTGCGCGAACAGATGCAGATGGAAATCCGCCATATCCACGAGCGTCTTGGCGTGACCGTCGTCTATGTGACCCACGATCAGGCGGAAGCGCTGACCATGTCGACCCGGATCGCCGTGTTTCACGATGGCATGATCCAGCAGATCGATACGCCCTCGGCGCTCTATGAACGGCCCGCCAACAGTTTTGTCGCATCCTTCATCGGCGAGAACAATTGCCTGCCCGCCCGGGTCGAAACGCTGAACGGCGAACGATGCCGCCTTTGCCTGCCCGATGGATCGCGGGTCGAGGCCCGGCCCGTAGAGCTGAAGGCCGCGGGCGAGACGGCAACCCTCTCCCTGCGGCCGGAACGGGTGGCCGTGGGCGAGGCGGCCGCCTCCTGCGTCAACCGCTTCGAGGGGGTGGTGCTGGAACGGATCTATCTCGGCGATCATCTGCGGATGCGGATTCGCCTGTTCGGCGAGGATCGGTTCATCGTCAAGCTTCCCAATGCCGGGCCACGCCCGGCGCCGCAGCAGGGCGAGCGTATCGTCCTTGGCTGGTCGGCGGAGGATGGCCGTGCCCTGAAGGCATGACGCCCATCCTCGCAAACGAGATCGGGCCTTCCGCCCGTGCGGCCCTGTCCGGCCCAAAGCCCCAAGCAGAGGAGAACGGACCATGAAAGCAGAAACGAGATCGGCAACAGCGGATGTCGAAACCGCCACGGCGTGGCACCGAAGCACGGGCCGGGTCAGGCGCCGACCGGGGCAGGGCTCCGGCTTCGGACCGATGCTTGGCCTGTGCCTCGGCCTCTGCGTCGGGACGGGCGGAGTCCTTGTCGCGACATCCCTGCCGTCCCACGCTTCGGAGGAGCCCGTCAGCCTGACCATCGTCTCCTGGGGCGGGGCCTACACGCAAAGCCAGATGCGCGCCTATCACGAGCCTTACATGGAGGCCAATCCCCATGTCCGGATCATCACCGATGACAGTTCGGCCAATGCCCTTGCCGGAATGCGCGCGCAGGCCCAGGCCGGAAACGTGACATGGGATCTGGTCGACATGCTGCCTTCAGATGCACAACTCGCCTGCGACGAGGGCCTTGTCATGCCCATCGATCACGATGCCATGCTGGCTCCGGCCCCCGATGGCACGCCAGCGAGCCAGGATTTCCTGCCCGGATCGCTGGGAGAATGCTTCATTCCCCAGATTGTCTATTCCACGATTCTCGCCTTCAATACCACGATGTTTCCGGATGATCGCAAGCCGCGAAGCATGAAGGATTTCTTCGATGTCGAATCCTTCCCCGGCCGCCGTGCCATCCAGAACCGTCCCGCCACCAATCTGGAATGGGCGCTGTATGCCGACGGGGTGGCGCAGGACGATATCTACGATGTTCTGCGGACTCCCGAAGGCGTGGACCGGGCCTTCGCCAAGCTCGATACGATCCGGGATCATCTGGTCTTCTGGACGGAAGGAAGCCAGGCCCCCCAGCTTCTGGCCGATCGTGAAGTCGCTTTCGCCACCGGTTACAACGGCCGCATCTTCGATGCCACGAAGGTCGAAGGCCAGCCCTTCGAGATCATCTGGGATGCCCAGATGGTGGAATGGGATGGCTGGGCGATTCCTGCAGGCGGTCGGAACATCGAGGCGGTGCTCGACTATGTCCGCTTCGCCACCGATACCCGGCGTCTGGCCGATCAGGCGAAGTATATCTCCTATGGGCCCGCCCGGGCGTCGTCTTCGGCCCTTGTCGGCGAGCATGCCGAGCTTGGCATCGACATGGCGCCGCACATGCCGACCCATCCGGACAATTATCAGACGCCGATCGTTGTCGATAACGACTTCTGGACCGATTATGGCGACGAGCTTCGGGAACGCTTCGCCAACTGGATGCTGCGCTGAGGACGGGGCAGGGCGGGGCCATGCGGAATGGAGCTGTCGCGGGCCATGAGGCCCTGCCCGATGCTGCCGGAAACGGCGGTCTGAAACGGCGTCTTTCCCGCTCCCTCGGCCGCCGCAGGCTTGCGGCGTTCCTGCTGGTTGCGCCGCTTCTCGGGTTTCTTCTGGTCAGCTTCGTGGCGCCGATCGGCGACATGATGTGGAAGAGCATCGACAACCCGCTGGTCGGCGAGACCCTGCCCCGCACGGTGCAGGCGCTGCGTGGCTGGGATGGCCGGGACCTGCCGCCCGAATCCGCCTACCGGGCGCTGGCCCTCGATCTGGCAGAAGCCCAGGCCGAAAGGCGTGCCGGCCGGCTTGGGGTGCGCCTCAATTACGAGATGAGCGGGGCCCGCAGCCTGATCGGCGGGACGGCGCGTCGTGCGGCACGGCTCGAACCGCCTTATGCCGAATCCCTGATCGCCATGGATGCGCGCTGGGGCGAGCCCGGGATCTGGCGGGTGATCCAGCGAGAAAGCGGCCCGTTCACCGCCAGCTACTATCTGGCGGCCCTTGACCTCACCCACGATGCCGAGGGCCGGATCGTCCGTGCGGAGGAAACAAGGCGGATCTACGGGCAGCTGTTCGCGCGAACCCTGGCGCTGACCGCCACGGTCACGATCCTTGCCCTTCTGCTCGGCTTTCCCGTCGCCTTTCTGATGGCCATGCTTCCCGCCCGCAAGGCGGCCCTTGTGATGATTCTGGTGCTGCTGCCGTTCTGGACATCGCTTCTGGTGCGCACCACGGCCTGGATCGTCCTGCTGCAGCAGCAGGGGGTGCTGAACGATCTTCTGGTGGCCATGGGGGTGATCGGCGAGGCCCAGCGTCTTGCGATGATCCACAACGCGGCCGGCACGGTGATCGCCATGACCCATATCATGCTGCCGTTCATGATCCTGCCGCTCTACAGCGTCATGCGCACGATTCCGAAAACCTCGATGCAGGCGGCGCGTTCCCTCGGCGCCAATCCCGTCTCCGCCTTCTTGCGGGTCTATCTTCCCCAGACCCGGCCCGGCATCGGCGCCGGGGTGATTCTCGTGTTCATCATTTCCGCCGGCTACTACATCACCCCGGCCCTTGTGGGGGGGCAATCGGGACAGATGATCTCCAACCTGATCGCCTTTCACATGCAGACATCCCTGAACTGGGGCCTTGCGGCGGCGCTGGGCGTGATCCTTCTGGTCGGGGTTCTGGCGCTGTTCTGGCTCTGCCAGCGGCTGCTGGGCGTCAGCGGCCTGAAACCGGGCCAGGGATAGGGGACGATTCATGCGCCCTGCTCCCCATGCCGGTCTTCTCGAGCGTGTCTGGTTCCACATCTTCAGGCTGGTCTGCGCGCTGATCCTGCTGTTTCTGGTCGCGCCGATCCTCGTGATGATTCCGCTGAGCTTCAATGCCCAGCCCTATTTCACCTTCACCGAGCCTATGCTGCGCCTGTCGCCGGAAGGCTATTCGCTGCGCTGGTATGAGGATTTCCTCACCAGCGACTCCTGGCGCCGCTCGATCCGCAACTCGTTTGTGATCGGCGCGACGGCATCGTTGATCGCCACGGCCCTCGGCACCATGGCGGCCCTTGGCCTGTCGCGCCCCGAAATGCCGTTCCGCAATACGATCATGGCGATCCTGATTTCGCCGCTGATCGTGCCGCTGGTCATCTCGGCGGCCGGAATGTTCTTTTTCTATTCGAAGATCGGCCTGGCCCAGACCTTTCCCGGTGTCGTGCTTGCCCATGTGGCCCTCGGCACGCCCTTTGTGGTGATCACCGTCACGGCCACGCTATCCGGACTTGATCCGTCCCTGCCGCGGGCGGCGGCCAGCCTGGGCGCGCCGCCATGGACGGCCTTCCGCCGGGTGACCCTGCCGCTGATCCTGCCGGGTGTGCTTTCCGGTGCCCTGTTTGCCTTCATCACCTCGTTCGACGAGATCGTGATCGTGCTGTTTCTCGCCGGGGTCGAACAACGCACGATTCCCAGGGAAATGTGGTCCGGAATCCGCGAGCAGATCAGCCCGACGATCCTGGCCGTGGCGACAGTCCTGATCCTGCTTTCGGTGGTGTTGCTGGCAGCGGTCGAAGGGTTGCGCCGCAGAAGCGCGCGGCTGCGCGGCCTGCCCGGCTGAAAAGGCACGGGACCGATCCCCTTACCGTTTCTTGCTCCGTTTCATGCGGTGCCTTTCGCGCCATGCTTTCAGCGCGCGCTTCAGCATGGCAAGAATCTCGCGCCCGTTCAGGAACAGGGGCAGGTGGCGGCTTTCAGCGGGCGAAGGTTCGGTCGCAAGGCCCACGGCCAGGCAGTTTCCCGCTTCGTCCACCTCGCGCACGATCAGTTCCACCGGCGGCAGCAGCAGCCTGTCGCCCCGCGCCAGCGGCGCACCAAGATGGCGGGCAAGGTAGCCGCCCACGGTCCTGTCCCTGTCGTCCTCATGAAGGGCAAGACCGTAGGCTTCCGCCAGATCGAGAATGGGCTTTTCAGGATCGAGGGCGAAGTCGCCGAAATAGATCCGGTCTTCCTCGCTCAAGGCTGCGGGCCGGGCAAAGAGGCGGTCGAGCAGGGGCACGAAGCGCGGCACCGAGAACATGTAGATATTGTCGCCGACGCGAAGCCGCCCCGCCTCGTGGATCCGCATCGAGCGTCCATCGCGAATGACAAGGGAAGGCCGGGCCCATCGGGGAAGCCTCTCGCCCTGGGCAACCGGGCTGTCGGGCGCAATCCGGTAGGCGATCAGTTCGTGGCGAACATTGCCGGGAAGTTCCAGTTCGACCTTGTCCACCGGCCCGATGCTGGGCGGCACGATCAGCCCCAGCCAGCGGGCCAGGGGCCGGATTGTCCATCCCTGAACCAGAAGCGAGGTCAGCACGATGATGAAGGCGGCGTTGAACAGCAGCTGGGCCTGTTCCACCTGACCCATGATCGGCAGGATCGCCAGCAGGATCGAGACCGCCCCCCTGAGTCCGACCCAGGCGATGAAGCCGGATTCGTTGCGGCGGAACCCGAAGGGCAGCAGGCACAGCCATACGGCAAGGGGGCGTGCGAACACAATCAGGAACAGGGCAATCGCCACCGACTGCCAGAGAATCTCGGGAAAGCTGGAAGGGGTGGCCAGCAGGCCAAGCACCAGGAACATGGTGATCTGGGCAAGCCAGGTCAGGCCGTCCTGAAAGCGCCGGAATTCCAGGCCGCCGCGAAAGGGGCGGTTTCCCATCACCAGCCCGGCCACATAGACCGCAAGGAACCCGCTGCCTCCGACCAGGCCTACCGCCGAAAACACGATCAGCGCCATGCCGAGAATGGCAATGGGCGACAGGCCTGCCTCCAGCCGCAACCGGTTGATGATAGCAGCCATCAGGAAACCCGCGGTCAGGCCGAGTACGAGCCCCAGCCCCATCTGGGAGCCAAAGGCCATCAGGAGTGCTCCCCATGCCTCGGCAGGATTCTGGGTCAGTTCCGGCATGGCGATCATTTCGATCAGGATGATCGTCAGGAAGATGGCCATCGGATCGTTCGAACCGGACTCAATTTCAAGCGTGGCGCGAACGCGTTCGCGAATCTGGATTCCTCCGGTCCTCAGCAGGAAGAATACGGCGGCCGCATCGGTCGAGCCGACCAGGGCGCCCAGCAGGAAGGCCGTGATCCAGTCAAGCCCCAGAAGATAGCGCGCCGGGATGGCCACCAGCAGGGCGGTCAGGACAACCCCGAGGGTGGCAAGGATCACCGCCGGCGGTGCCGCCACCCGAAAGGCCTGAAACCGGGTGCCGAGGCCGGTATCGAAGAGGATGACGGCCAGGGCAAGGCTGCCGATATGAAAGGCAAGGGGGGCGTTGGAAAAGGGAATGCCGCCGATGCCGTCCTCACCGGCGGCAAGGCCGATGAACAGGAACACCAGCAGCAGGGGGGCCCCGATCCGGTAGGAAATCAGGCTGCTGAAGACGGACAGGATCAGAAGCCCCGCCCCGATCAGAATCGCGAGGGTGACAGGGTCTGTCACGGGCCTGCCTCGCCAACCGGCAGCGCCCCGGCCCGGATGCGATGGGCATATCGGGCATGGGGCGCAGGCGAGACGCGGCGGGTGGTATCCACTCCCCGCCGCCTTGCCTCGCTGCCCTCTGCCCTTCGCGCCATCGTCCGAACCTCCGTGCCCGATCCCCCGATTCCCCGGGGATCCCTCGGGGTCACGGGGGAAAGGTAAGGGAAAAGCTTAAAGAAAAAACCGTTGCGGCCCTGAAACTATCACAGAGCGGTCAGCGGCGCAGCACGGCTTGAACCTCGGGACACGATCTGCGTAGCATGGCGATGCGGCGTCATGCCCATTTCCCGCCGCGCCTGCCTCGCATGAAGGAGATTGCCGTGCCCAGCCAGAGCAACCGCGAAGCGCTTCTCGCCCCTCTCAAGGGCCAGCTGGCCGCCGCCACCAGGGTGCTGAATGCCGAAGATATCCTGAGCTATTCCGGCCATGTCGCGGCACGGCTTCCGGGGGAGGAGGCCTTTCTCATGCACGGGATCAACGACAGCCGGGCGAAGGTGTCGCCGGACATGATCGGCCTTGTCGATTTCGATCTTGAGGTTCTGGAAGGACCGGAAGGGTTCAAGCCCCCGCGCGAGGCCTATATCCACAGCGAGATCTTCCGCGCCCGGCCCGATGTCAACGCCATCGTTCACATCCATGCCGAGTGCTGCGTGACCTTCACCGTGGTGGAAGGGCTTCGGCTTGTTCCGCTGAAATCCCATGCCGTGCGCTGGCGCTCGGGGATTCCCGTCCATGGCGATCCCAGCCATATCAAGTCGCCGGCCCAGGGCCGGGCCCTGGCCGAGACCCTGGGCGCGCATCAGGGGGCCCTGATCCGTGCCCATGGCGGTGTGGTGGTGGCCGAAGACCTGCCTTCCCTGCTGATCGATGCGGTGCATTTCGACGAGAATGCCAGGGCCTGCCTTCAGGCAGCGTCCTTGGGCCGCCTTCTGCCGCTTGCCGACGACGAGCTTGACCGGCTCGAGGAAAACAACGACAACCGGCGCCAGCATGTTTACAAACTCTGGCATTACTACCTCGGCAAGGCGGTGGATGACGGCATCGTTCCGCCGGACTGGCCCGGCATCGCGGCCGAGCCCGTGTTCTGATCCCCACTGGCCCGGCACGGTTTCCGGCCCGGCGTCCTGCCTTCCGCCGCGCGTGAACCTGCGCGGGATGGCCCGAGGGATTGCCGGAGGGCACCCCAGAGGGAACGCTCATGGCTGACACTGAGGGTCCCGACGGTCGGGCCGGGCTTCCCGATTCCTTCCGCACGCGTCGCACCTTTGCGATCATTTCCCACCCCGATGCCGGCAAGACGACCCTGACAGAACATCTGCTGCGGGCGGGCGGGGCGATTCATCTGGCCGGCGAGGTCGCGGCCCGGGGCGAGCGGCGGCGCACCCGTTCGGACTGGATGGAGATCGAGCGCAGCCGGGGCATTTCCATCTCCAGTTCGGTCATGACCTTCGAGTGCGGCGGGCTGACCTTCAACCTGCTCGATACCCCGGGCCACGAGGATTTCAGCGAGGATACCTACCGTACCCTGACGGCGGTCGATTCCGCGGTGATGGTGATCGATGCGGCCAAGGGCATCGAATCCCAGACCCGGAAACTGTTCGAGGTCTGCCGCCTTCGCGATATTCCGATCATGACCTTCATCAACAAGGTCGATCGCGAGGGGATCGATCCCTTCGCCCTTCTCGATGAGATCGAGAGCAGCCTGGCCCTGGATTGCGCGCCCTGTCTCTGGCCCGTAGGCATGGGGGGCGAGTTTCACGGGCTGTTCGATCTTCGCGACAATCGTTTTCTGGCCCCGGCCTCCCGGGGCGGCGCCTTTGCCGAAACCCTTGCCCTGTCCGGGCCCGAGGATCCGGCCCTGGATGGCCGCATCAACAGCGCGGTGCTGGCGGCGTTCCGCGAGGCCGTGGGGCTGGTGCGTTCGGCCTGTCCGACATTCGATCCCGAGGCCTATGGCGAGGGGCATCAGACACCGGTCTTCTTCGGCAGCGCGCTCAAGGATTTCGGGGTCGAGGCCCTGATCCAGGCTTTGGCTGCCCATGCGCCGCCCCCCAGGGTTCAGCCGGCGGAACCCCGGCCGGTTTCTCCCGACGAGCCCAGGGTTGCCGGGTTCGTGTTCAAGGTTCAGGCCAACATGGATCCCCTTCACCGCGACCGGATCGCCTTCTTCCGGCTCTGTTCGGGACGGTTCCGGCGAGGGATGAAGCTGCGTCAGTCCGGCAGCGGCAAGGCGGTTGCGATCCACAACCCGATGTTCTTCTTCGCCCGCGAACGCGAACTGGCGGAAGAAGCCCTTCCCGGCGACATCATCGGGATTCCCAATCACGGCACCTTGCGCGTGGGCGATACCCTGACCGAGGGCGAGGCGCTGCGGTTTACCGGAATCCCCGATTTCGCGCCTGAAATCCTGCGAAGGGTCCGGCTCGGCGATCCCATGCGGGCGAAGCAGATGCGCCGCGCCCTTGAGGATCTGGCCGAGGAAGGGGTGGTTCAGGTGTTCCGGGTCACCCTTGGCACGCAGTGGATCGTTGGCGTGGTCGGACAGCTTCAGCTCGATGTGCTGGTGGCCCGCATGGCAGAGGAATACAAGATCGCGGTCGGGTTCGAGGCCTCGCCCTATCAGGCGGCCCGCTGGGTGACGGCGGAGGATCCGGCCGAGCTGAAACGCTTCATGGATCGTCATGCGGCCTCGATGGCGGAGGATCGCGACGGGGCCCCGGTGTTCATGGCCCGCGACAGCTTCGAGCTTCGCTATGTGATCGATGAATGGCCCGGCCTTCGCTTCCTCGCCACCCGCGAGCGCCGCTGAATTCCGCCTTGTCACCGTTCCTTCCTTGAACCTTTGCGGCTTCCGGCTATCCTGAGCGGGGCCATCGGCCTGTGCGATGGCAAGGAGGTTCCGTCATGAATGCCGCCGATCCGGACGCCGCCACCCGGGAACAGTGGGGTTCGCGGACCGCCTTCATCCTCGCCGCCATCGGTGCGGCGGTGGGGCTCGGCAATGTCTGGCGGTTTTCCTACATTGTCGGCGAGAATGGCGGCGCGGCCTTCCTTCTTGTCTATCTTCTCGCGATTCTTCTGATCGGCCTGCCTCTGGTGCTGGCGGAATCGGCGGTGGGGCGTCATTCCCAGGGCGATGCGGTTGCCTCCTACCGGGCCGTGGCGAAGGAAAGAATCTGGATCGGTGCCGGCGCTCTGGGCCTGATCGGGATCTTCCTGATCATGTGCTTCTATTTCGTGATCGCCGGCTGGGCCCTGAAATATTTCTTCGGCGCGATGACGGGCCAGCTCTGGCGCCTGGCAGAGGGCCAGCATGGCGGCTATTTCGATGCCTTCGTCGCCAACCCGTGGGAGCCGGTGTTCTGGCAGGGCCTGATGGTGATCCTGTGCGTCACGGTGGTGGCCAGCGGGGTGCGCGGCGGCATCGAACGGCTGACCCGGGTTCTGACACCGACCCTTGCGGTCATCGTTGTCACCCTGGCGATTTACGGAGTCACCCATCGCGGCGCGGCAGAAGGGCTTGCCTTCCTGTTTGCCCCGGACTGGTCCGCGCTTTGGAACCCGGGGCTCTATCTTGCGGCGCTCGGCCAGGCGTTCTTCTCGCTCAGCCTCGGCATGGGGCTTTACGTCACCTATTCCAGCTATCTGGGGCGCGGCCATCGGCTGCCCGGCGCTGCGGGTGCGGTGGTGGCCGGCGATACCCTGATGGCGCTGATCGCCGGGATCGCGATCTTTCCGGCGGTGTTCGCCTTCGGTCTCGATCCGGCCAGCGGGCCGCGGCTGGTCTTCATCACCCTTCCTCAGGTGTTCCTGGAAATGCCCCTCGGGCGGCTTGTGGGGCTTGCCTTCTTCTTCCTGCTGGCGGCGGCGGCCATGTCGGCCAGCATTTCCGGTGTCGAGATTCCCACCGCCTGGCTGATGCGGCGCATGGCCTGGCCAAGGCGGCGCGCGGCGCTGTTCATCGGGGCGGCAATGTTTCTCGGGGGCATTCCGGCCTCGCTGGGCTTCGGGATTCTGGAGGAGATTCGCTGGGATCAGCGCAACATCCTTGAATCCATGGATTATCTGGTTTCCAACATCATCCTGCCGGCAGGGGGCGTGCTGACCGCCCTCTTCGTCGGCTGGCGCTGGCGGGCGAGCGCGCTACGTGAGACCGGCCTTGCCGGAAGCCTGATCGGCTTCGTCTGGATCTGGCTGTTGCGCCTTGTCGTGCCAATCGTGATCACCGTGGTGGCCCTGCGAGCCCTGGGGCTGATCCCGATCTGAACAGCGCCGCCCTGTCGGCCGCCATACCGGCAGCCGGTGTGATCCTGCGCCGCCGTCGTTAAAAAAGAGACAGTCGGGCAGGTTCAGGAAGCGTCGCTGTTCCTGCCAAGAAGGGTTTCCACCTCGGCCCGGTTCAGGTCGGTGGCGAGGGCCTCGAAGCTTCCGCTTTCCCGAACCCGACCCAGCGCGGCACGGGCGGCGCCATAGGCCGCGAGGCATGGCCCCGTGGCGGTGCTGATCCTGGACACACCGCAGTCGGCAAGGGTTTCGATCCCCGGCCCTCCGGCGCGGCCGACGATGTTGAGAGGGCAGCCGAGACGTCTGTTGAGGCTTGCGATCAGGGATGGATCGGAAAGCCCGATGGGATAGAGGCAGTCGGCGCCGGCGGCGAGATAGGCAGGCCCCCGCTTCAGGGCTTCCTCAAGGCAGGCGGCATCATCGCCGATCCGCCGCGACCA
>JBJHAU010000045.1:0-11964 GCA_050480665.1 Alphaproteobacteria bacterium
GGCGCGCGCGTGGTCTCGACCGAGTTTCCGGCCGAGACAAAGTTCGACGCCCTTCCCCTGCCTCGCCCGGGGAAAGGGGATGCCGAGGCCGACGCTGCCATTGGCGCGGGACAGCCAGGCGCCGCAGCCAGCGCCGGATTTCTCTCGGTGCAGGAGGGCTGCGACAAGTTCTGCACCTTCTGTGTCGTGCCCTATACCCGGGGGGCCGAATACTCTCGCCCGGTCGATGCGATCCTCGACGAGGCCCGTGCGCTTGTCGCCCGCGGCATGGTCGAGATCACCCTGCTTGGCCAGAATGTGAACGCGTTTCACGGCATCGGCCCCGATGGCCGGGAATGGGGTCTCGGACGCCTGTTGCGCCGCCTGGCAGAGATCGACGGGCTGAAGCGCCTGCGCTACACCACCTCGCATCCGCGCGACATGGATGAGGATCTGATCCGCGCCCATGGCGAGGTGCCCATGCTGATGCCCTATCTTCACCTGCCGGTGCAATCCGGTTCCGACAGGGTTCTCAAGGCCATGAATCGGGGCTACACGGCAGCGTCCTATCGTGCCCTGATCGACAGGCTGCGCGAGCAGCGCCCCGATCTTGCCCTCAGCTCCGATTTCATCGTCGGTTTTCCCGGAGAAACGGCCAAGGATTTTTCCGAAACCCTGGAACTCGTGAAGAGGGTCGGCTTCGCCCAGGCCTACTCCTTCATGTATTCGGCCCGCCCGGGAACCCCGGCGGCAGAGGCGGAGCGCACATCCGAGGTGGACCAGGCCGAGAAGGCCGCCCGTCTCAAGGCCCTTCAGGATCTTCTGGCCGAGCAGTCGCGGGCTTTCAACCGGGCCTGTGTCGGCCGGGTGATGGAGGTTCTGTTCGATCGCCCCGGCCGCAGGCCGGGACAGATCGCCGGGCGCAGTCCCTATCTGCAGGCCGTACATGTGGATGCCGGGGCGAGGTTCGAATCCCTGCTGGGGGGAATCCATTCCGTGCGAATCCTTACCGGGCTGCCCAACAGCCTGTCCGGCGTGCTGGAGCCGGCCTCCATGGCGCAACCCGGCCCTTCCGCTCCATGACGCGGCCTTCGGGACGGGCCTCCGCCGAATCCGGCGCCCGCCGCCCGCGTCGCGCGGTCAGCCCCGGCTCCGCCGCCCGAGTCTCCGGCGCTGATGACTCTGGCGCTCATGACGGGGCGGAAGGGCGGAAAAGCCCGCCGTTGACCCTGCACTTCGAGGACAATTCCCTGCTGCCGCTTCTGTTCGGCGAGCATGATCGGAACCTGGCAAGGATCGAGCGGGATCTCGGCGTTGCCATCAGCGCGCGCGGCAATCGTGTCGCCATCTCCGGTCCCGGAGAGGCTTTGGCGACCGCGCGGTTCGTTCTCGAGGATCTCTACGAGCGCATCGCGGCGGGCGCGATGCCGGATGCGGGCGAGGTGGATGCGCTGGTGCGCCTGGCCGCCACGGGAAGCCTGCCTGCCGCCGATCAGGGCCCGGGCATCGGGGCGGGGCGCGATCCGGCAAGGGCTCCCGGCCGGGGCCGTGCCGCCGGCAAGGGATCGAGGCGGCAGATCAAGCCGCGAACCCCGACCCAGGGAACCTATCTTCAGGCCATGCACGATCACGAGCTGGTGCTGGGCCTTGGCCCGGCCGGAACCGGCAAGACCTATCTTGCGGTGGCGACCGCCGTGGGCATGCTTCAGGCCGGCGAGGTGGATCGGATCATCCTGTCGCGGCCTGCGGTGGAGGCGGGCGAACGGCTCGGCTTCCTGCCCGGTGATCTGCGCGACAAGGTCGATCCCTATCTTCGTCCTCTCTACGATGCTCTCTACGACATGATGCCCGCCGATCAGGTGTTGCGCCGTCTCGCCAATGGCGAGATCGAGGTCGCGCCGCTGGCCTTCATGCGAGGACGAACCCTGGCCCATGCCTTCATCATTCTCGACGAGGCGCAGAACACCACCGGCGTTCAGATGAAGATGTGTCTGACCCGGATGGGCGAAGGCTCGCGCATGGTGGTGACCGGCGATCTGAGCCAGATCGATCTGCCGGCCGGAACCCGCTCGGGCCTTGCCGATGCGGTGGAGGCTCTCGCCGATGTGGAAGGCGTCGCCATGATCCGCTTCACCGACAGGGACATGGTTCGCCATCCGCTGGTCAACCGTGTGGTGCGGGCCTATGAGCGGGTGGAAAGACGACGCAGGCCGGCGGCGGCGAAGGCAGAGCCGGAACCGAAGGGTCCGGCCTCCGGCACCGCCGGAAAGCGGCCGCGATGAGCGGGTCCGAATCCTCCGACCGGGCGGTCCGGCCAGGCCCCTCCATGACCAGGGCGGCGGAGCCCCCCATGAGCAGGGCGGCAGAGATTGCCATCATTTTTGAAGATGCCACCCTCGATCCCTCCTCCGGTTCCGCCGCTCTTCGCCCTGCGTCCGGCAACGCTGCGCGAGATGCGACCTGTGAAGCCGCGTGGCGGGCTTTTATCGCTGATCCCGAATCCCTGGTGGAACGGGCGGCCTGCACTGCCCTGATCGAGGGGGCAGCCTGTGCCGCCTTGGCCCGCCCGGCCGGTTCGGGCGCGGCGGGCGATGATCCTCTTGAGGTGTCGATCCTGCTTGGAAGCGATGCCCTTCTGCAGCAACTCAACCTTCGCTGGCGCGGCAAGGATCGGCCGACCAATGTTCTGGCGTTCCCGGCCGATGCGCCCGATCTGCCCGGCACGTCCCGGTTGCTCGGCGATGTGGCGATCGCCCTCGAGACCCTGCTGCGTGAAGCCGGGGCGGCAGGGCTTGCACCGGCCGATCATCTGACCCATCTGGTGGTTCACGGAATCCTGCATCTTCTCGGCCATGACCACGAGGTGGAGGCAGAGGCCGAGCGCATGGAGGCACTGGAGGTGCGGATTCTCGATTCACTCGGTGTGGCCGATCCCTATGGCGGCCATCCGGACCCTTCTGCAACCATGGCCATGGAGCGATGACCGACAATCCCGGACCGACCGGGCCCCGCGCCGGCGGGGCCGAAACCCCTTCCGCGCCATCCCCGTTCCATCGGGTTCGGGCCCGGCTTGGCACCTGGTTTGGTGTTTGGTTCGGCCGCGGGTTCCGGGGTTCGGCCAATGGCCATGCCGAGCCTTCGATCCGCGAGACCATCGAGGATCTGATCGAGGAACATTCCGGCGAGGATCCCCGCATCAGCGCCGATGAGCATCTTCTGATCGCCAATATCCTGAAGCTTCGCGATGTCACGGCCGAGGATGTGATGATTCCCCGCGCCGAGATCGTGGCCATCGAGGCCGATGCGCCGCTCGAGGATCTGATTGCCCTGATGACCCGCGAGGCGCATTCCCGGATTCCCGTCTATCGCGGCACCGTCGACCAGATCATCGGCCTCGTGCACATCAAGGATGTGCTGGCCAATGCCGGGGGCGAGGGGCGGTTCGATCTGGCGGCGATCACCCGCAAGGTGCAGTTCGTGGCGCCGACCATCCGGGCCCTTGACCTGCTCTTGCAGATGCGCCTGACGCGGGTGCACATGGCGCTGGTGGTCGACGAGTTCGGCGGCATTGACGGCCTTGTGACCATCGAGGATCTGGTGGAAACGATCGTCGGCGACATCCAGGATGAACATGATGCCGATCAGGTGGTCATGATCGACCGCCCCGACGGATCCATCATTGCCGACGCCAGAACCGAGCTGGAGGCCTTCGAGGCCAGGGTCGGCCCGGTGCTGACCGACGAGGAGCGGGAAGAGGACATCGATACCCTGGGCGGGCTGATCGTCCTGCAGGTGGGCCGTGTTCCGGCCCGTGCCGAGATCATCAGCCATCCCTCGGGTCTGGAGTTCGAGATCCTCGATGCCGATCCCCGGCGCATCAAGCGGGTCCGCATCCGCAATCTCGGGGCATTCGAGCGGCCTTCCTCATCCACGCCTCCGCCCGGCCCGGGCGGAAGATGACGGCCTCTCGGCCGGTGCCCGTCGTGGCGAGGCCTGTCCTTGCGACCCTGGCGGCGTGGATCGGCCGGCAGAAGGGCTGGCGGCGGCGCGGGCTGGCGCTGCTGCTCGGCGCCATGGCCGCACTGGCCATGCCGCCTTTGCATCTGCTTCCCCTTCTGATCCTTGGCCTGACCGGGCTGGTCTGGCTCATCGATGGCAGCGACGCGCCCACGCCGTTCGGCGCCGGGTTGCGCCGGGCCTTTCTCGACGGCTGGTGGTTCGGGCTTGGCCATTTCTGTGTCGGGCTTTACTGGATTGCCCACGCCTTTCAGGTCGATGCGCCAACCCATGGATGGATGGCGCCGTTCGCCGTTCTGGGCCTGTCGCTCTATTTTGCCCTGTTCCCGGCCCTTGCGGCGATGGTGGCACGATGTCTGCCCGCAGGGGTCGGCCGCTGCCTTGCCCTTGCGGTCGGCTTCGCCCTTTCGGAAATGCTTCGCGGCACGCTGCTGACCGGGTTTCCCTGGAACCTGATGGCGAGCACCCTTGCCTTCCATGCGGCCCCGATGCAGGCCCTGGCCTGGATCGGTCCTCATGGGCTGGGGCTGGTCGTGGTGGCCCTGGCCGCCATGCCCGCCAGCCTGGCCAGCCCGGCCACGGGACTGCGCCGCTGGGGGCCCTGTCTCGGTGCCCTTGCGGTGGCCTGCCTGCTGTGGGCGCAAGGCGCGCTCCGCCTTGCCCTCGCGCCCGATCCGGATGCTCAGGCCGAAGGGATTGCCCTGCGCGTCGTGCAGCCGAACATTCTCCAGAAGGAGAAATGGCAACCCGAACTGGCCTTGCAGCATTATCGGACGCTGATCGGCCTCTCGGAAACCGGGCCTGGCCAATCCCCGCCGCAGCTGGTGATCTGGCCGGAAACGGCCCTGCCCTATGTGGTCGAGAACGATCCGCGCCATCTAGCTCCGCTCGCCGCCGCCGCCCCGCAGGGCGGGTTCCTGATCACCGGGATGATCCGGGCCCTGCCCACGGATCCGGATCGTTCCATGCCGGAGGCCGGGCGCCCCTTGGCCAACGCGATCCTTGTCGTGACCCCGGAAGGCGGCCTGGCGGCGGCCTATGACAAGCATCACCTTGTGCCGTTCGGCGAATATGTGCCGCTGCGCCGCTTCAATCCCTTTCCCCGGCTGGTGGCGGGTCGCGGCGATTTCATCCCCGGCCCCGGCCCGGCCGTTCTGGAACCGGACGGAACCCCCCCCTTCTCCCCGCTGGTCTGTTACGAGGCGATCTTTCCAGGAAATGTGGTGCCTCGCGGCATCCGGCCCGACTGGCTTCTCAACGTCACCAACGATGCCTGGTTCGGCCTGTCCGTCGGACCGCACCAGCATTTCGCGGCGGCCCGGATGCGCGCGGTCGAGCAGGGCTTGCCGCTGGTGCGTGCCGCCAATACCGGTATTTCTGCAGTGATCGATCCCTGGGGGCGGGTTCTGGCGCACCTGCCTTTGGGACATCGTGGCCGTCTGGACAGCGCCCTGCCCGCACCCCTGCCCGGTCCGACTGCCTATGCATCAAGGCCCTGGGCCGGGTTCGGCCTGGTGCTTCTGGGCGTTCTGCTGGCGATCGCGGCGCTGGCGGGGATGGGCGCATCCCGTGCCCGCCCCCGTTGGCGCTCCGGGTCAAAAGCCCTTGACGCCGGGGGTCAGGATTGACACAAGAGCCGCTTACGGGCCATCCCCCGGAAACGGAAGGGCCCGGCCCGTCGGCATGGAGCAGCGGATTGTGCGGGTGAAGTGAACGGGCGGAATGGCACGGGGGAGGCCATTCCCGGAACACTTTCGGAGGGCCTCGTGGTCAGAAGCGATTATCTATTCACAAGCGAGTCCGTGTCCGAAGGGCACCCGGACAAGGTTTCGGACAGGATTTCCGATGCTGTGGTCGATGCCTTCATGACGCTGGATCCCCAGTCGCGGGTGGCGGCGGAGACCCTGGTCACCACCAACCGGGTGGTGATGGCGGGCGAGGTGCGAGGCCCGGAGATTCGCCCCGATGCCCTCGAGGCCATTGCCAGACAGGCGATTCGCGACATCGGTTACGAACAGGACGGCTTTCACTGGAAGACCGCCCAGGTCGATGTGCTGATCCACAGCCAGTCGGCGGATATCGCCATGGGTGTCGATGCCGCAGGCAACAAGGATGAAGGCGCGGGCGATCAGGGCATCATGTTCGGCTATGCCTGCCGCGAGACCGAAAGCCTGATGCCGGCGCCGATCTATTATGCCCATGCCATCCTTCGCTCTCTTGCCGAAGCGCGCCATTCCGGCGCGGAACCCGGGCTCGGCCCCGATGCGAAGAGCCAGGTGACGCTTCTTTATCATGATGGCAAGCCGGTCCGGGCGACCTCGGTGGTGGTGTCCACCCAGCATGCCGAATCCCTCGATCAGGATACGGTGCGGCGGATCGTGCGCCCCCATGTGGAGAATGTGCTGCCCCGGGGCTGGATGTGCCCGGAAGAATCCTTTTATGTGAATCCCACCGGCCGGTTCGTGATCGGCGGTCCGGACGGCGATTGCGGGCTGACCGGACGGAAGATCATCGTCGATACCTATGGCGGCGCGGCGCCCCACGGCGGCGGGGCCTTTTCCGGGAAGGATCCGAGCAAGGTCGATCGTTCCGCCGCCTATGCGGCCCGCTATCTGGCGAAGAACGTGGTGGCTGCCGGCATTGCCGAGCGTTGCGTGATCCAGCTCTCCTATGCCATCGGTGTTGCGCGGCCGCTGTCGATCTATGTGGATACCCAGGGCACCGGCAGCGTGGACGAGGCGCGGATCGCCGACGCCGTCGGCGAGGTCATGGATCTGACCCCGCGGGGAATCCGGAACCAGCTGTCGCTCGACCGGCCGATCTATGCGCGCACCGCTGCCTATGGCCATTTCGGGCGCGAGCCGGAAATGGATGGCGGCTTTTCCTGGGAACGGACCGATCTGGCCGAGGCCATTCGCGCAGCGTTGAGCTGAAGGCCTCTCGACCCGGCCCGGCCCGTGTTTCGGCGCGGCGGCCCGGTCGGCCCGGGGGCCGTGGCCGCCTGCGGGACAGACCCTGAAAGGGACGCACGCGTGGAACGGTCCGGGCATCGGTTTTACGGGCGACGGCAAGGCCGCCCCTTGAGTCCTGCCCGCCGCCGACTGGTCGCAACGCGGCTTCCCCTGCTGCGGCTGGAACCGGGCCCGTGGCTTGCCCGCCCGGCGATGCTGTTCGATCCGCCGAAACGCGCGATCTGGATGGAAATCGGTTTCGGCGCGGGCGAGCATCTCGCCCAGGTCGCGGCGCGCCATCCCGATATCGGCTTCATCGGCTGCGAGCCCTATCTCAACGGAGTGGCCTCGCTTCTGGCGCGGATCGAGGCCGGAAGGCTCGACAACATCCGCATCTGGAACGAGGATTCCCGCCCCTTGCTGGAAAGCCTGGGCCCGGCCTGTCTGGAAAGGGTGATCGTGCTGTTTCCCGATCCCTGGCCCAAGCGCCGCCATGCGGCGCGAAGGCTGATCGCCCCGGCCACCCTCGACCAGCTGGCGCGAATCATGGCCGATGGCGCGCTGCTGCGCCTTGCCAGCGATGACAGGGGCTATATCCGCTGGGCGCTTTCGGCCCTGCTTCGCCATCCGGATTTTCTCTGGGAGGCGGAACGGGCTGACGACTGGCGGCTGCGCCCCGCCGACCAGTCCGAGACCCGCTATGAAGCGAAAGCCCGGGCGAAAGGGATCGCGCCGGTGTTTCTCACACTGCGCAGAAGGCCGCGCGGCGCGGGCTGACCAAACCCCCGCCCGGCAGGGCCGAATGCAAAAGGCTTGATCCGCAGGGGAAAAACCCTGTATCGTGTTGCAGCTTTGGCAGGGTTGTCGTCTCTATTCCCTCAAGCGTGACCTTCACGACAGGCGTGGGCACAACAAGCGTGGGTACGATACGCGCGGGTTCAACAAGCGCGATCATGCGGAGTGGGCCGTTCGCCCGCTCTTTTTTGTTTGTTTCAGGCCATGGTGCGACGGTTCAAGGCGGGGTGAGAGCGGGTCTTGGGGAGCGGGCATCCGAGGCGGGCGGGTCGAGAAAGTCATGAGCCAGGTTCAAGACAGGGTTGCCGGTCTGATCGAGGCGCCTTTGGCAGCCCGGGGGTACGAACTGGTGCGGGTACAGCTCAGCGGCGCGAGCCGACCGGTGTTGCAGATCATGGCCGAACGGGCCGACCGGGTGGCGATGACGGTCGAGGATTGCGCCGGAATCAGCCGGATGGTCTCGGCTCTGCTCGATGCCGAGGATCCGGTGGCTGGCGCCTACACGCTCGAGGTCAGCTCGCCGGGGATCGATCGGCCCCTGACCCGCCCTGGCGATTTCGTCCGCTTTGCCGGATTCGAGGCGCGGATCGAAACCCGCGAGCCGGTGGCCGGAAGACGGCGGTTTCGCGGCAGGCTTCGTGGCCTCGATGGCGCCCTGGTGACGCTGGAAACGGAAGATGGACCGGCCGAGATCGATGTCTCCCTGATCGCAAGGGCAAGGCTGGTCTTGACCGATGACTTGCTGGAAGCGCACAAGGAAGGCACCCCCTGAGCGCAGACAGCGAAACGAACGGCCCTCCTCAGGCGGGCTTTGGATAACGGACATGCAACGATGATGGAACAGACCCGAGACATGACGACAGACACCGCTTCGAAAGAGCCCGGCGCCGTCACCGGCCTTGCCCGGCCTGAACTGCTTCAGGTTGCCGATGCCGTGGCCCGCGAGAAGTCGATCGATCGCGAAGAGGTTCTGGAGGCGATGGAACAGGCCATCCAGAAGGCGGGACGCTCCCGCTATGGCCTGGAGCACGATATCCGTGCCCGGATCGACCGCCGCACCGGCGAAATCTCGCTCGCCCGCTACACCGAGGTGGTGGAGGTGGTCGAGGATGAGAACACCCAGATCGATCTTGCTACCGCCATGAAGCTTCGGCCCGGCATCACCCTTGGCGAATCGATCATCGATCCGCTGCCGCCCGTCGATTTCGGACGGATCGCCGCCCAGACGGCGAAGCAGGTCATCGTGCAGAGGGTGCGCGATGCCGAGCGCCAGCGGCAGTATCAGGAATACAAGACTCGCGTGGGCGAGGTTGTCAGCGGTGTCGTCAAGCGGGTCGAATACGGCAATGTGACGGTGGATCTGGGCCGGGCCGAGGCGATCCTTCGCCGCGAGGAAGGTCTGCCCCGGGAAAACTTCCGGCCCAATGATCGGGTGCGCGCCTACATCTACGATGTGCGCGAGGAACAGCGGGGCCCGCAGATCTTCCTGTCGCGCACGCGGCCCGAATTCATGGCCAAGCTGTTCGCCCAGGAGGTGCCGGAAATCTATGACGGGGTCATCGAGATCAAGGCGGTGGCCCGCGATCCCGGAAGCCGGGCGAAGATTGCGGTCTTGTCCAACGATTATTCCATCGATCCGGTGGGGGCCTGTGTCGGCATGCGCGGCTCGCGCGTTCAGGCGGTGGTCGGCGAACTTCAGGGCGAAAAGATCGACATCATCCAGTACGCCCCGGATCCGGCGACGCTTGTGGTCAACGCCCTGGCGCCTGCCGAGGTGAGCAAGGTGGTTCTGGACGAGGATCAGAAGCGGATCGAGGTTGTGGTTCCCGACGATCAGCTCTCCCTGGGCATCGGCCGGCGCGGCCAGAATGTGCGCCTCGCCTCGCAGTTGACGGGATGGGACATCCGGATCCTGACCGAAAGCCAGGATTCCGAACGGCGTCAGGAAGAGTTCCGCAGCCGTTCGCAGATGTTCATCGATGCGCTCGATGTGGATGATGTGATCGCCCAGCTTCTGGTGACCGAGGGCTTCACCTCGCTCGAAGAGGTGGCCTTCGTGCCCTCTTCGGAACTGGCCTCGATCGAGGGATTCGACGAGGATATCGCCGAAGAGCTGTCGCAAAGGGCAGAGGCTTATCTGGCCGAGCAGGAGGAAAAATTCGCCGCCCGGCGCAAGGAACTCGGGATTGCCGACGATCTCGCGGAACTGCCGGGGCTCAGCCCGGATATGGTGCTGGCGCTTGCCGAGGCGGGAATCCGCAGCCGGGAGGCTCTGGCCGAATTGGCGGGCTACGAGCTTTCAGGCTCCGAAGCTGATGGCGAGGAGGGAATCCTGAAGGCTTTCGGACTGAGCGAGGGCGAGGCCAATGCGATCATCATGGCCGCGCGTGCCGACTGGTTCGATGCCGAAGAGGATGCTGCCGGTGAGGATGCGGCCGAAGAGGGCGCCGGTGAGGATGCAGCCTCCGGTGAACCGTCGCCTTCCGGGGAAACGTCGCAAGGAGACAGGCCATCGTGACAGGGAACGCTGCCATGGACGGCGCGACAGACTTCCGCGCGCGGCCGGGCCGCGCGTCCGGGGTCGAGCGGCGCTGCATCGTGACCGGCAAGGCGGCGGCGCGGCAGGGTCTGGTCCGTTTCGTGGCTGATCCCGAGGGCCGGATCGTTGCCGATCTTGACGAATCCCTGCCCGGCCGTGGTATGTGGGTCACCTCCGACCTGGAAAGCCTGAGGGCGGCCCGTTCCCGTTTCGCCCGGGTTCTTCGCAGCAAGGTCGTGGTGCCGGAGGATCTCGAACGCCAGGTTGCCGATGGGCTTGCTGCCCGCTGCCGCAACTGGCTGGCCCTGGCCCGCAAGGCGGGCGAGGCCGTCTGCGGCCACGACAAGGTGCGCGCGGCGCTGGCAGGGGGGCGGGTTCGCCTTCTGCTGGCAGCCTCCGATGGTGCCGAGGGTGGCCGTGATCGGCTTCTGTCGCTGGCGCGTCATCAGGCGAGGCCGCCGGCGGTGGTGGAATGTCTTGCCGGGGCGGAGATCGGCGCGGCCTTCGGGCGGGACTTTGCCGTTCATGCCGCGGTTTTCGATTCCCGTCTTGCGGATCGCCTTCTCCGGGATTGTGCCCGGCTTTCCGGTTTTCGCGAGGATCCCCGGCCTCGGGATGTTGCGTGACCGGCCCCTGGAAGCTTCTGGACAAATGGATTTCTCATGAACGAAACGACCGAAAACAAGGACAAGACGAAGAAGCCGTTGACGCTGGCGCGCCCCGGCCGTCTGGAGCTGAAGAAGACGGTCGAGCAGGGCCAGATCCGTCAGAGCTTCTCTCATGGGCGCTCGAAGGCCGTCACGGTCGAGGTGCGGAAGAAACGCACCTATGCCCAGACCGCCGGCGGAGAGATGACCGAAGTGGGGGCCGCCGATGCCGCAAGGCAGGCCTTTTCGCCATCAAAGACGCCGGAATCCACCCAGGCGCCTTCCCGCGGTCCTGCCCCGGCCACCCCTTCCGATGACAATCTGACCGAGGCCGAGCGCAAGGTTCGTGCCCGGGTTCTCGAGCAGGCGCGTCTGGACGAGGAGCGTCGCCGCAAGGAAGAGGAAGAGCGGGCCCGAATCGAGGCCGAGCAAGCGGCCGAGCGCGCCCGTCTCGAGGCGGAAGAGGCAGCGCGCCGCGCGGCGGAACCGCCGGCGCCCGAAGCCACCCCGGAAGAGGCGGCCATGGCTTCGGAACCGGCCCGGCCTGCGGCCGAAGCGGCCGCGCCCCGCCCCGCCGTGACACCAAAACCCGCCGCCGCGGCGGAAGAGGAAGATGAGGCGGTCCGCGCTCGCAAGGGCGTCAAGGTCGAAAAGCCGAAGAAGACGCTGACGCCTGTGAAGGGCGATACCAAGCGACGCGGCAAGCTGACCATCACCAAGGCGCTGGATGATGAAGCCGGGGAAAGGGTGCGATCTTTGGCCTCGGTCCGCCGCGCGCGCGAGCGCGAGCGCCGGGCCCAGGCGGCTCTTCGGCGCAGCGGCGAGTCTGCCAAGATCTATCGCGAGGTGGTGATCCCCGAAACGATCACGGTTCAGGAACTTTCCAACCGGATGGCCGAGCGCGGCGCAGAAGTTGTCAAGACGCTGATGAAGCTTGGGGTGATGGCCACGATCACCCAGACGATCGATGCCGACACCGCCGAGCTGGTGGCCAATGAATTTGGCCATCACGTGAAACGGGTCAGTGAATCGGATG
>JBJHAU010000046.1:0-11961 GCA_050480665.1 Alphaproteobacteria bacterium
GGTATGCGCGCCCCTTGTCCTATCCGCCCCTGTCCATGGCCCTGATTCCCGACTGGCCCACCAAGCTGGATCGCCTGGTGGAGGATCTCCCCGGGCGTGATCTGCGCCTGATTTCCGGCATGCCTTCCTGGCTTCTGGTTCTGTTCGACAGGCTGGCCGAGGCCACCGGCAAGACAACCCTTGCCGAACTGTTTCCCCGGCTTGAACTGGTGGTGCATGGCGGGGTGAATTTTGCCCCCTATCGGGCACGCTTCGAAGCCCTTCTCGAGGGCAGCAATGCCGAGCTGGCGGAGGTTTATCCGGCGTCCGAAGGCTTTATCGCGTTTCAGGATGAGAGCCCGGAGATGGGGCTCCGGATGCTCTGCGACAACGGGCTTTTCTACGAATTCATTCCGACAGAATCCTTCAACGATCCCGATGCGCCACGGCTTTGGCTGGACGAGGTGGAAACCGGGCGCGATTACGTGCTGGTGCTTAGCACCTGTGCCGGGCTATGGGCCTATCTGCTGGGCGATACCATCCGCTTTGTCAGTCTTTCTCCTCCCCGGATCGTGGTGACCGGGCGCACAAAATGGTCATTGTCGGCCTTCGGCGAGCATCTGATTGCCGCCGATGTGGACAATGCGGTGGCCGCCGCCGGGCTTGATGTGAGTCTTGAACCCACCGATTTCGTGATCGGCCCGATCATGCCGGATCGGCCCGGGGATCTGGGGCATCATCGCCTTATTGTCGAGTTTTCGAAGATTCCGACGGCTTCCGAGAAAGAGGCTTTCGCCATCGCTTTTGATCGGGCCCTGTGCAGGGAAAACCCGGATTACGAAAGCCATCGGGCACAGGGAAAGGGTCTTGCCGCCCCCGAGATCACGGTGCTGGACTGCGGCGGGTTCTCGCGCTGGATGGCCTCGCGCGGCAAGGCAGGGGGGCAGCACAAGGTTCCGAGACTTGTCGCCAACCCGGAAGATTTTCGCGAGATCGCCTCAGAGCTTTCCGTCTGGGTCGTCTGCCGGGACTCCTGACTTTCGGGCCGATGCCCGCCGATCAGATCGTGTCGAACTGGCCCATCATCCCGGCATCCTCATGTTCGAGAATATGGCAGTGAAACATGAAGGGATGGTCCCGGCTGGCGGGTTGGGTAAAGGAGACCAGAAGTTCCGCCGGCTCATCGAGCAGGATGGTGTCCTTGCCGCCGGCAAGATGGGGTGGAGGCGGTTTCCCTCCGATCGAAAGGGCATGAAAGATGGTGCCGTGAATGTGGAATGGATGCGCCATCATGTTGGGCAGGACTTCCCAGATCTCGTGACTGCCCAGTCTGGGGGAGAAATCGATCCTGTGCATGTCGAAGCTGCGACCATTGATGCCCATCGGCATGCCTCCACCGCCGCCCATTCCACCCATTCCCCTCATGTTTCCCCCGTCCATCACACCGGGGCCCATGTCGAGAGAAATCCGTCGTCGCGTGACGGCGCGTCCGGGGTCGATTTCGGCACCCTTTACAAGGGTGGCGGGAAGCTGGAACGGCACGGCTTCAAGACGGGTATCGACAACGAAACGCATCAGGGGGCCAGCCGCACTGGCGTTCCCCATTCCGCCTCCCATTCCGCCTCCCATTCCGCCACCCATTCCGCCACCCATGCGGACAGGGTCGGCCGCCGTTCGCAGGATGGTTGAATCGCCGCTGCTGAAATCGACAAGGATTTCAAAGCGTTCGCTGGGGCTGATCACAAGGCTTTGCATGGCAACCGGGGCTTCGAGATAGCCTCCGTCTGAGGCGATCACATGAAACACGCGCCCGTCATCGAAGGACAGGTTGAAATTGCGTGCGTTGGCCCCGTTCAGAATCCGCAGGCGAACCCAGCCCGCAGGAACCTGTGCCAGGGGCTGGTGAACGCCATTGACGATCAATGTGTCTCCCCGCATTCCCATCATGCGGCTGGGACCGGTATTGCGGTAGACGAGGGATCCATCGGGGGCGAACAGCCTGTCCTGTAGAATCAGGGGAAGATCGTCGATTCCGTATCGCCGGGGTATGCCCAGCCGTTCTCCCGTGCCATCCTCAACAATCACCATTCCTGCAAGGCCCATGTAGACCTGACGACCGGTGTCGTCATGCGGATGGGCATGATACCAGGCGGTGGCCTCGGGCTGGTCGATGGCCAGTTCCGGCTCCCAGCTGGCGCCCGGTGCGATGGGCAAATGGGGGCCGCCATCAAGCCAGGCAGGCACCAGAAGCCCGTGCCAATGGGCTGTGGTTGGGGTCTCCAGCCGGTTTTCCACGGTGATGCGGGTCGATTCCCCCCGGTGAAGTTTCAGAACCGGGCCAAGATAGGACGACGAGAATCCATAACAGGGGCCCTCACGTGAAGGCGCGAAGCGGTGGCGGCCCGCCTCTGCACGAAGATGAAGGCGTCCGCCATGGGCGCGGGCGTCGTGGAGTGGCGGGATCGGCAGGGGGGCAAGAAATGTGGGAGACTCCTGCGCTGCGGCACGCCAGCCGATCATGCTGCCGGCGGAAAGAAAAGAGGCGGTGGTGCCGACGATGAACTGTCGGCGACTGAAAGGGATCATTCCGGAACCTCGTGGCTCGTCTGATGCTTGTGAGGCGGGCATCAATGGGCGGCAAAAGCGGCAGGATTGTGATCAGCCTATTCGGCGGCGTCCGGGGCAAGCTTTCTTGCTGCATGAGGAACGAACAGGCTGGCAAGGCAGAGCAGGGAAAACCCGGCCGAGACCCAGAACACGACAGCCGGCGAGCCAAGGTCGATCAACAGGCCATAGATGGCGGGTGCGACGGCCTGGCCGGCAAGAAAGCCGGTGGTGACGAAGGCAAACACGGTGCCTACATGGCCTCCCTGGGCAATGTCGCGTACCATCACATCGCGGCTTGCGTTCACAAGTCCGCGCATGAATCCGGCCCCGCCCAGCATGATCAACGCCAGCCAGAAGGGCAGGCCGAGGGCGACCAGCACGATCATGACCCCGGCCCCGCCAATGGTGATGAGAACAACCAGCCTGTGGCGATCCGTCTTGTCGGCCAGCCAACCTCCGGGCAGAACCCCGGCCATCGTGGCGAACAGGTAGACCGTGACCGCAAGGGTTGCGAGCGCGAGATCCGTTCCGAAGCCCTCGGTGAGGGCCGCGACACCGAACTGGGCCACGCCGGCATTGGATCCGGCCATGCCGACATAGAACAGGAAGAACAGCATGATGGGGCGCGACGTCAGAAGCTCGCGCCAGCCGGTTCTGGCTTCATCGGGCTTGCGGCCCCCGCTGTCGCCGATGACACCGGAAAGCGCCAGGATCACCAGCGACAGCGTAACCCCGGCAAGACCGACCGTCAGCACCGCGATTCTCCAGTCCCAGAGCGCGGCAAGCCCGACCATCACCGCAGGGGCGAGGGCAAACCCCGCCGTGCCGCCGAAGGTATGCACGGCATAGGCCCTGCCGACCCGGGCCTTGGCGACACTGCCGGAAATGATGGCGTAATCGGCCGGATGAAACACCGAACTTCCCACGCCGGCCAGGAACATCAGCGCCGCGAAGTGCCAGAAGGAATCGGCGAAGGCAACAAGGGCGATGGCCGCCCCGTTCAGAAGCAGGCCGGTGATCAGGACTGGTCTTGCACCGATCCTCTGGCACAGAAATCCCATCGGGGTCTGCAACAGCCCCGTGGTGACGGCAAACACGGCGAGCGCGATCCCGAGCGCGGTATAGCTGATTCCCAGGCTGCCATGAATCAGGGGAAACAGTGGCGGAAGGGCCAGCATGTAGAGATGGCTGAGAAGGTGGGCGACGCTGATCAACCCGACGACCTGTGTTTCGTGACGAATGGCGATGCTGTCCGACATGGAAAATCCCTGTGGCGGTTTGCTTCCGGGGCCTGTGGCCTTTTGGGTCTGTTCGGTATTGGGCGTCTTGTGTTTGTCTCAGCCTTCGGGCATTTCGGCGAGAAGGGTTCCGAACCCCTGCACGGGCTGCCTCAGTCCGAGACGGATCTGGATTTCCCAGCATCGTGCGGCAACCGCCTGGACCACGGGCACCCCGATCACCTGTTCGAGCCGGTCGACCACGTTGAGAGACGGCCACTTGCTGCCCTGAAGATACATCACCTGTCCGCCCGGATGCCGGGAAAAGACATCGGCCATCATCGCGATCATCTGCTCGTCGGTCAGAACCCCCACCTCTTCCCAGGTCGCCTTCACCTTCTCGATGGCGATCACCTCGAAGCCGGCATCACGGAAATAGCTCTCGACCATCGGGCCAGTGATCGAATCATACCCGGCGCCAACGATCCGGCGGGCGCCCAGGGCCTTCATCGCACGAATCTGGTTCTGACCGGAGGTGAAGACCGGAAGGCCGTAAATCTCCTGCCAGCCCTCGACAATGCGCCTTTCCCCGTCGAAACCATGCAGCATGAAGGGCGGCGTGCCTTCGGGATGGATCAGATCAACCCCAAGAGCCGCAACCTCGGCCACCCCGCGGGCGTATTCCGGCATCACCGTCTTGAACTCGTCCACCGTGCCATCCTGGATCCCGCAGTAAAACGTGTGCGTGCGCACCGAGGAAGGAAGAAGATCAACAAGCGCATCATGCGATCCGGACCCCTGCGTCGTCGGCTTCACCATCCCGACAAAACCGCCCTCGAACGTGTTTCCGCTGGTGTCGTTCCGCTCGGCGGACCTTTCGCCTTCGGTTTTCTTCGTCTCTGGCATGGGCATGACAGGGCCTCCTTTTTCCCGGAGCGGGTTATGGATTCATGATTCTGCGCCGGGTTTGCCGGTTCACGCTAACACCGGGGCGGCCGGGTGCCAAGGCTCGCGAAGCCTGCATGGCGCATGGGCATGCGCGGGGCTTGTCATGGACGGGGGAATCGCTATGTTTGCCGCCTGTTTCCACCGGTGCCGTCCGAAACACGGGCGCGGCCCCGCACTCAGGGGCTTCTAAGACATGCAGCTTCGCAACATCGCCATCATTGCTCATGTGGATCATGGCAAGACGACCCTGGTCGATTGCCTTCTGCGCCAGTCCGGTTCCTTCCGGGAGGGACAGAAGGTGGCCGAGAGAGCCATGGATTCCGGTGATATCGAGCGTGAACGGGGGATCACCATCCTGGCCAAATGCACATCGGTCGTCTGGCAGGAGGCACGGATCAACATTGTCGATACCCCGGGTCATGCCGATTTCGGCGGCGAGGTGGAGCGTATCCTCGATATGGTCGACGGGGTTCTGGTTCTGGTCGATGCCGCCGAAGGCCCGATGCCACAGACCAAGTTCGTTCTTGGCAAGGCTCTGGCGCTCGGGCTTCGGCCGATCGTCGTTGTCAACAAGACGGATCGCCCCGATGCCCGGCCCTATGCCGTGCAGGATGAGGTGTTCGATTTGATGGCGGCGCTGGGTGCCGATGATGCGCAGCTGGACTTTCCCCTGCTCTTCGCGTCGGCCAAGCAGGGTTGGGCGGCGGAGGCTCCGGATGGCCCGCGTGAGACCATGGCCCCGTTGTTCGATCTGATCCTGCGCCATGTTCCGCCGCCGGATTCGGAACCCGATGCACCGTTCCGGATGCTGGCGACCACGCTCGAATACGATTCCTATCTGGGGCGGATCCTGACGGGGCGGATTCATGGCGGGCGCTGCCGTGTGAATCAGACGATCAGGGCTCTCAACAGGGAAGGCGAACGGGTTGATGACGGCCGGATCATGCAGCTTCTCGCGTTCCGGGGGCTGGACCGGGTGCCGGTGACAGAGGCCGAGGCAGGCGACATCGTTGCCATCGCCGGCCTGTCCGAGGCCAGTGTGGCGGATACCCTGTGCGAGCCCGGCGAAACCGGGGCGCTGGCTGCCCAGCCCGTTGATCCGCCGACCCTGGCGATGACCTTCTCGGTGAACACGTCCCCCCTCGCGGGGCGCGATGGCGACAAGGTGACAAGCCGCTTGATCGGTGCCCGTCTGTCGCGTGAGGCCGAGGGCAATGTGGCGATCCATGTTCGCGAAACCGATCGGGCAGGCGAATTCGAAGTGTCCGGGCGGGGCGAACTACAGATTTCGGTGCTGATCGAGACCATGCGCCGCGAAGGCTTCGAGCTTTCGGTCAGCCGGCCCCGGGTCCTGTTCAGAACCGATCCGGATACAGGACAGACCCTTGAGCCCATGGAAGAGGTGGTGATCGATGTCGATGAAGGCTTTGCCGGAGCGGTCGTCGAGAAGCTGGGCCAGCGCCGTGCAGAGCTGACCGATCTTCGCCCTACCGGAGGCGACAAGCAGCGTCTGACCTTCCTGGCACCGACCCGGGCCCTGATCGGCTACCATTCCGAGTTCATGACCGATACCCGCGGCACCGGAATCATGAATCGTCTGTTCCACGGCTATGCGCCGCACAAGGGGCCGATCAAGGGACGCCATTCGGGGGTGCTGATCTCGATGGCGTCCGGCCAGATGACGGCCTATGCGCTGTTCAACATCGAGGAACGTGGAAAACTGTTCGTCGGCCCGGCCGAGGCAACCTATCCCGGCATGATCATCGGCGAGCACTCCCGCGGGAACGATCTGGAGGTCAACCCGCTCAAGGGCAAGCAGCTGACCAACATCCGAACCCATGCCAAGGACGAGGCCCTGACCCTGACCCCGCCGGTAAGGATGTCTCTGGAAGAGGCCATCGCCTATATCGCCGATGACGAACTGGTCGAGGTGACGCCCGCCACCTTCCGCCTGCGCAAGCGCCTGCTCGATTCCAACGATCGCAAGAGGGCCGCGCGCCAGGAAGCCGACAGCTGACAGGCCTGCCCGTCCGGGCCTCAGGGCGCCTTCCCGCGTTCGGGGGGCTGGGATTCCAGCATTGCCGACATCCGCGTCATGCGGCTGCGGCCCCATAGCCAGACAATCAGGCAAAGGGCGGCACTGATGGCGAGAGGCCATTGCCAGCCGAACAGTTCGGAAAGGGCGCCAATGATCAGCGCGCCGCTGGCCGGCGCGGCACGAAAGATCATGCCATAGACGCTGACGACACGGCCGCGCAGCTCGCCGGAGACCGAGGTCTGGATCAGGGCCTGGGCGCCGACTCCTGTCAGGGTGATGGCATAGCTGGTGACCACAAGAAGAAGCAGGGCCATCCAGAATTGCGGGGCCCAGGCAAACAGAAGCGCGGCCAGGGCCATCACCCCGGCATTGCCGACAGCGATCCCGGTCAGGCCATCGATCTTGCCGCGCTGGGCAATCCGGAAGGCGGCAATGATCGAGCCCAGCCCCATTGCCGATGTCATCCAGGCAAGCCCGGTCACGCCGGAATCGAACACCGCACCGGCATAGCCGGGCAGGAGATCGGTGACGGGGCGCACCAGAAACGAGGTTGCCAGAAGCAGCACCATCATGGGTCCGATCCCGGGATGGCGGGCAATGTAGCGGACAACCTCATCAAGCTGGGCGAACAGGCTTTGGGGCTTGCGAACAAACTCTTCCGTGAAGGGGGGGCGAAGCACACTCAACGCCAGAATGAAGATCAGGAAACTCAGGGCGTTGATGATGAAGGCGTAGGCAATGCCGAAGGTGGCAATCACCACGCCGGCGATGGCAGGGCCGATGAATCGGGCAATGTTGAACAGAAGAGAGTTCAGCGCCACCGCCGAAGACAGTTCGGCCCGGGGCACAAGGCTTGGCACAAGGGACTGGCGTGCCGGATGGCTTCCGGCATTCACGAAGCCGCGCAGCAGGGTCAGGGCGACAAGAAAGGCGATGTCGATGATCCCGAACCAGGTCAGGGCGGCCAGGGTCGAGGCCTGAATCAGCAGGATATATTCGGAAACCAGCGCCATCTTGCGCCGGTCGAGCTTGTCAGCCAGCGCGCCGCCGAGAGGCGCGGCGAGTACCGACGGAAAGAGTTCCGCCATGGCGATGATTCCAAGCCAGAGTCCGGACCCTGTCAGTTCCCAGGTGAGCCAGCCTACGGCGACCCTCTGGATCCAGTCCCCAAGCAGCGAAATGCTGTCGCCGGCAACGTAGCGCCTGTACTGGCGATGGTGCAGGACGCGGGCAATTCCCCCGTCGGTCAGGGATTTGAGCATGGAAGGACAGGCGTTTCCGAAGGATTTTCTTGGCCCGGCAGTATGCGCCCTGGCCGCGTATGTCGCCAGAATCTTTTCCTGCCCCCGGGGAATGAAGGGATTCTCAAGATCTGTACGTGCCTGCCAGACACAGGATGCGCGATACATGAAAAACCCCCGCCCGCCCCGCGAAGCCAGAAGGGTTCACGGGGCGGGAGAGGGCCGGATCAGCGGAATTGCGGAATCCGCCTGGGACTCAGCGCCCTGCCGGCGGCCAAAGCTCGGCGGCAAGGTCCACCGCTTCCCTGGGGGACTGATAGACCTGGGTGATGGCTTTCTGGATCCATTCCCCGGTGACGGGGGTGGGTTCGATGCCAAGCCGCCTGCCTTCCTCGAGGAATTGTGGATCCTTCATGGTGGCATTGAAGGCCTGACGCATGGCGGCCAGAAGATGGGCCGGAACTTCCGGCGGATAGAGAACGGGGCGCCCGGCCTCATCCTTGATGCTGACGATTTCCAGAGCCTGCTTCTGCAGGGGATCGGTCACGAAATCGTAAAGCGAAGGCACATCGGGAAGTTCGGCAATTCTCTGGCTTCCCGATTGAAGGATGAAGCGGATCCGGTTGTTCTGGATCCAGTCGGGATTGGCAGCGACGTAGGTGTCGTAGGACAATCCACAGATGCCCTCGACCTCACCCTGTTCCACGGCAAGCCGCATCCCGGTGGTGGAATAGCCGGAAATCACGTTGAACTTCGTGCCGAGCAGCTTGTTCAGAAGCAGAGGTGTTTTCGCGGTGTTGCCGGTGGCGCTGGTGGTCGAAACCCGCACCTCGCGCTCCATCGCATCCTGGATCGTCTGGACCGGGCTGGTATGCCAGACCATGCAGGCGTTGTACTGGGTGGCGATGGAGCCGATCCAGCCGAACTTGGAGGCATCGAACTCGGCCCGCGGATTTCCCAGAAGAGGCTCGATGATCAGCCCGTTGTGAAGCTGGCCGGCAAGGGTCAGCCCGTCGCGCGGGGCCACGTTGTAGAGCCAGTTGGCGGCACGGATGCCGCCCGCACCCTCCATGTTCTGGACGATGATCCCGGGCCGGCCCGGAATGTTGCGGTCAAGGTGCCGGGCAAGGAAGCGGGCATAGGAATCATAGCCGCCACCAGCCCCGGCGGAGACGATCATGGTGATGTTCTTGCCGCGGAAAAACTCCTCGGCAGACTGGGCACCGGCTCCGGGGGCGGCAAGGAAGACCCCGCCGCCGATCAGGGCCACGGACAATGCCGCCGAGGAAAGCATGGCGTTCAAGCGTGAAGGGGGGCATGAATTTGTGGACATCATTGGTACTCTCCCAGAATAAGCCTAGCCTTGTTGATGTATCGGGCCTTTTTTTGAATTTAATCTGGCCCTTGGGGTGGCACGTGATCCGTGCCTGATCGTTGTTGTTCCTTATCTCCCTATCACAATTTGATGATCGACCCAACCGGATTGATGGGGGGTGCGCCGTTCGGGGAAATCGCGCGCGAATGCTTGCGGGAAGGCGTGAAGGGAAGGGCGACCAGCATCTTCCGCCGTGTTCAGCGGCTCCAGCCTTCGATAAGCGTCTTGCGGTGGCGGGCGATCATGCCCCCCAGGGCGATCAGGGCGATCAGGTTCGGGATGGCCATCAATCCGTTCAGGGTATCGGCGATATCCCATATGTCCTGAAGGCCTCCGGTGGCGCCAACCGGGATCAGGATCAGGAAGGCAATCCGATAGGGCATGACAGCCCGTGATCCGGCCAGATATTCGAAGCTCTTTTCCCCGTAGAATCCCCAGCTGATCATCGTCGTGTAGGAGAACAGCACCAGCGCGACAGGGACAAGCCAGCCACCAAGGGACGGAAGTCCGGCATCGAAGGCGTCGGTGGCCAGTGCTGCTCCCGTATGCCCTCCTGGCAGCACGCCTGTGATCAGGATCACCAGCGCGGTCAGGGTGCAGAGCACAAGGGTATCGATCGCCACTTCCCACATGCCCCATAGCCCCTGCCTTTCGGGCGTGTTGCGGGCCTGGGCATGAACGATCGAGGCGGAGCCCAGGCCGGCCTCGTTGGAGAAGATTCCGCGGGCGACACCATAGCGCATTGCCGCCCAGACGCTGGCTCCGGCAAAACCGCCCATGGCGGCATGAGGCTCGAAGGCGTGCCGCAGGATGGCCAGAACAACAGAGGGGATCGCCGCGTGGTGAAGTGCAAGAATCACGAGGGCCGCGCCGATATAGATCAGGCCCATCAGCGGCACGACCTTTTCGGCGGTCTCGGCGATCCGGCGGATACCCCCAAGGGTGACCACGCCGACCAGGATCATTGCGACAAGCCCGCTCAGGACGGGGGATATGTCAAATCCGCTCTCCAAGGCATGGGCAAAGGTATTGGCCTGCACCATGTTGCCGATTCCAAAGGCGGCCAGCCCGGCAAGTCCGGCATAGATCAGGGCCAGCCATCGCCAGCCGAGCCCGCGCTCGATGGTATGGAAGGCACCGCCGTTGATGCGTCCGTCCGGGGCGATCTTGCGAAACTGAACGGCGAGCGAGGCTTCCCCGAACTTGGTGGCCATGCCGACCAGACCGACCATCCACATCCAGAAGATGGCCCCCGGCCCGCCTAGGCTCAGCGCCGTTGCCACGCCGGCGATGTTGCCGACCCCGATGGTGGCGGCCATGGCCACGGCCACGGCCTGGAAGGAACTGATGGCGCCTTCACCTTCGCCTGCCTTCCGTTTGAAAAGACGGCCGAAGGTATCGCGGAAGCTTGAACGGATATGGGTGAATTGAAGGCCCCGCAGACGAATCGTCAGATAGATCCCCGTTCCGGCCAGAAGGATCATGAAGGGCGGGCCCCAGACCAGGGCATTGAGCCAGGCATTGATCCCGAGGATCAGGGCGGCGGCGGCCATGGCCGTTTCGGTGAAGGCTTGGGTCATGGCCTTGCCTCCGGCCTGGTCGAGCTTTCGGGTCGGGGATCCTCACCCGGGGGGATGAAGGGTTCGGGGGCCTCGCCCTGAGGGGTTTCGAGATAGAGCGAGCGGCTGGGAAAGGCGAATCCGGATCCGGCCTCTTCCACCACGGACTTGATGTGACAGGCAAGGCGTTCCTTGATTTCCAGCCACGCACCCCAATTCGTGGTTCGGGTGAAGCAATAGACCATGATATCGATCGAGGAATCGCTGAACCGATCGATGCGCACGAAGGTCGGCACCTCGGAAGGCGCGGCGAATTCGTCGGGATGGTCAAGGATATAGGCCTCGATCCCGTCGCGGATCCGGCGCAGCTGTTCGGTGCTCGAGGCATAGAGAACCCCGATTCTCCAGAAGATCCTGCGATGGGTCATCTTGCTGAAATTGGTGACGGGACTGTCGGCAAAGCGGGCATTGGGAACAAAGACAGGCGCCCTGTCGAAACGGCGCACCACCGTGGACCGGAAGCCGATGCTTTCCACGGTCCCTTCCACAACCCCCTCGATATTCACCCAGTCGCCATGGCTGAAGCGCTTTTCGACAAGAATCAGGATGCCGCCGATCAGGTTCTTGAACAGATCCTGGGCTCCCAGCGCGACCGCGACGCCGATCAGGCCGAGCCCGGCAAGGATGGGCCCGATCCTGACCCCCCAGATTTCAAGAATCGTGGCGGCGCCAATGAACAGGATGGCCAGACGAATGGCCTTGACCAGCCATTCCACCATGGCCGAGGTGAAGACCTTTTCCAGCCGCGCAAGAAGGAAACTCAGGGGATTGACGAGGTTGTAAAGCCCCCAGAAGATCACATAGACAACCAGCGAGCGCACCACACGGCTTCCCAGCTCCGCAAGCGTGCCATCCGGCGCCATGAACTCGAAGGCGAAGAAGACGCCGATCACGATCGGGATGAAGCTGACAGGGCCTTCCAGCGCATCCACCGCAT